>JAPOYR010000001.1 GCA_026706485.1 Chloroflexota bacterium
CGATGTGTAAACCATGTCCCCGAACGGGTGTAAACCATGTCTCCGGTCTGCACACCCCGTGGGAGAGGGGGCCGAACTCCCGGCCGCGCGCGTAAGCATCGGGCGCCGTGCAGGTTGGCCCGCCACCTGATCGGCCAAAGTCCCACGCCCCGCCTGCCAGCGGGGCATAATGTCGGCCCCGGGGCCCATAGCTCAGTTGGAAGAGCGCCTCAATGGCATTGAGGAGGTCGTCGGTTCGAGTCCGACTGGGTCCACCACACTGGACGAAATCAAGAACCTTTCCCTTGAGACGCAAGCTGGCGGTGTTGCCTGGAGGGGTGCGCCGCGAGGTTCAGTCCGCCGCCTCGGCCTCCGAACGGGCCTGATGAGACTCTTGTGAGACTGACGACGATCCGGTTGCTGCTGGTGCTTGCGACGGCGGCTGCGCTCATGGTCGCGGTGGCTTGTGACGGCGCTGATGAAACGAAGGCACCGGAGCCGGTCGCATCGCCCGTCGCGCCGGACGCAACTGCTCCCTCGCCTGATTCGCGCACGCCGACTGCCAGCGAGACCGCAACTGGCGAAGCACCGAGCGAGATCGAGGCCGCGGCGCGGCGGCTCTTGGAGCAAGAGGTGGGCGTGGGAAGCTACACGCTCATCAGTTCCGAGGCCATGGACTGGTCGGACACCAGCCTCGGTTGCCCGCAGGAGGGCTATGCCTACGCCCAGGTCATCACGCCGGGCTACAAGTTGCTCTTCGACCTCGCGGGCGCGCCCCACGCGGTGCATACCAACGCCGACGGCTCCCACATGGTGATCTGCCCGGACACGCCCGCTCGCTAGTGGACGCGCACCGCGCTGGCCGTCTACGAGGCCGCGAACAGGACACACAGATCGATGTCGTGGCCGCGCCGTTGCGGCGGACGCAGGAGTCAGGACTGGGTGGGAGCCGGGATCCAACCGCGCTGGTGGCGCCAGTTGGGGGTGACGTTGGCGAAGCGTCCCAGGCCTAGGCCGCCGATGTCGATGTTGGTCTCGCCGTAGAGGACCAGGTCGCTGACGACCTTGCCCGTGGCTGGGGAGATGCCGAAGCCGTGGGCGGAGGCTGTGACGACGACGTAGTTGCTGGGGGAGTCCAGGATGTCGATGATCGGCATGTAGTCCGGCGCCTGTTCCACCACCCCGGCCCAGCTGCGAATGACCGGCACGTCCACCACTTCCGGCAGCAGCTCCGCGAGCCGCCTGGCGATGCTCCTGATGAGCGGCGTGTTGGGCTTGCCGGGCGTGGTGGTGAGGTCCACGTCGGCCCATTCGTGGGCGCCTCCACCAAAGATCAGGTTTCCCCTCACGGCCTGGTGTCCGTAGAGTCCGTTCCTAACATGGCGAAGGCAAAGTGCGGCTCCAGGGGAGCGGCCGCCAGGATTTCCACCTGCACCGGATCGCCCTTTCCTTGGAGTTCACTCCGCACACTAGAATCCGCGCGATAGCCACGTTGGCAAGGACCTTGTAGACGCTGAGTTTGCCCCAGAACATGTCTCAGGTATCAGCGATGCCCTCGACGCTCAAGCGTGGGCGTCCTCTACCATTCCGCTTCCGGCCTCGCACATTTCGAAAGTGCGCCTGACGATCGGTGCTGCCGTCACCTCATCGACTTATGGTTCTGGATCACTTCTCGACCCCGCCCTCGATCAGGACTCTACCGTAGCCCTCGAGTGCCTTGGTGGCAACCCATAATCAACGGCAGCTCGCCGAATCTAATCACAGCGCTCATCGACTCTCTCTCTCAATCGACTGATTGTATCGTGCACGTCTTTGGATACTTCATCGAGTTCCCGAGCCACCGATGGGCCTTGGCCAAGCTCTCTTTGCAATGCCACTACTATCGGCCTAAGGGGATTAACCGCACCGGCGCTCTCGATCAGGGCCAATGCCTCCTCAGGTTCAATCGTTGCAAAGTGCTGAAGCAAGACATGAACAGTGTGAGTGGGAAGCACCATAAGGCCTCGCGCCCCGATGTCCCCGAGCAACTTCTCAGCATTGGTCTTCTCGATAGTGCGACCCTGTGTAGCCACTAATAGGCCCTTCATCACGATAGCTATTCCACGCAATTGGCGGTCACTATCTTCAGTGCCATTTCCAAGAAGATCCAAGGCGGAATCGATCTCGCAGATTGCCGCCTCAACGTTTCCGTGAATCAGCAAGGCCAAGGCTCGATAAGCGACTCCTACGGGATGCGCCGAGACATCACCAATACCCAGATCCATTCTGACTATTGCGTCCGCCGTATCGAGGTCGATGCGTTGGTCACAATCGAGAAAACTGATTGCAACTGTTTTGACGGCTTCGTCGTTCCGTTCCAGTTTCCTTAGCAAGCTGATTTTACTCAATGTCGCCACGCCTCTAGCGACAGTGAGGCTGTCGCCGCCAACATCGCTCGCCACACGGATAGCATCTTCCCAACAGCCGAGCGACTCCTCAAGACGTTGGTCCGCTTCCAATGCTTTTGCCTTAACGATTAACGCGTATACTATAGGCTCAACAATATCAGGTGATTCCGAGGATCCAAATGCGTTGATGACTGCATCCTGTGTCAATAGGTCCACGATAAGATCGTCTAACTCCGGTAACGCAAGCAAATATCGAAATGCCGTGGACTGGATCTGCATTAGTCGCGGATCATCTCGGTCCAATCCCTTGGCCATACCGACGCCAATTCGTATCATTTCGTCTGGCGAATAGTAGCTCCCCATGAAGCGCACTAGTGCGTCTACCATATGACTCTCGGCTCCGGGACGCCTCAGCAGATAGTAAATGTTGTACATTCTTTCCACGACGCAGTAAATTCGCCGTCGTTTCGCTCTGTCCTCCATCGACACAGCGCCGCGATCGACTAACCGTTTTAGTTGCGCACTGCACTTGTTGACATTCACGCGAGCCTGGGACGCGACCTCCTTGGCCGTCGCTGGTTTCCACAATCTGGCCAACGCCAAGTAGATTCGTCTCTCTTGCGGCGGAAGAGCTTCAATATGACTCTTGAAGTATTCGGTATGCTCATCAACTAGGTTCAGTAGATTGGACATGAGCTCCTTGAACGAGTACGTTTTCTCGAATCCAGCTACCACTGAGATTAGGCGCGGATTCCCTCCAGTAAGGATCTGGAGTGGCCTGATTTGCTGACTTCCTCTGGGTTGTCCTGACAGTGATGACCAGAGCGTGTCACAGTCGTCAGAGTTGAGTGCCGGCAACGCAATCACCCTGAAGAGGTCATAGAGCGCGTGGTCCGGGTGGTCAATCTCGTCAAATCGGCTGGTGGCGCTCCCAATCAATACTATTCGAGGTTCAGTCTGTAGCACGTGGCGCAACTGCCATCCAGCGTCGGGGTCTGCTATGTCGGCGAAGAGCATATTCAGGTTTTCCACCAACAGCAGCAGGCGCTTCGCATGGCGGTCCGCGTAGTCAAGAATGGTTCCCAAACAACGCCCCGCGAGATCCCGATCATCTCCTATAGTGCTCAGGTCCCTGTGGGACAGCCTTAGATTCGCACGCTCACTTTCCGGAGCCTGCTCGGCCAGATGATTCAGGCACTCGAGCCAGAATTCCCCGACCGTCGCAATTTCGTAGCTCTCCTCGGCAAATGTGATCGGGTAGAAATCTGACAGTAGGACATTGCGGCGTGTCTCTGCGGCCACTCGCAACAGAAGGTGAGTCTTCCCGCTGCCCCGGGGACCAATTACAAGAGAATGCACATTGGAATTACCATCGCTGGCGTGCAACGATTCCAGGAGAGACTGGAATTCGGCGTTCCTTACGCAGAACGACGCCACGATCTCACCGTCACTGAGAAAACCGGGATTGTACTTCTTTATGCCGACGACCATAGCGGGCCTCCCGATCTGACCTACCGGTCAACTATCGAAGTGAAACTCTGGCCATGCCTGGCGCGCCACCAGTCCTCAAGCAGACCGGACACGAAAGCGTAGCCGCCTTCGCACTCCTCAAGATACCCGTCATGCTGCAGAACATACAGCACGTTGACCACGTTGTTCTCCTCGGCCGTCTCGGCTGCCTCACTGCGATAGAGTTCGATCACCCTGTGGGTCAACTGTCCGCCGTTTACGACGGCCTCGGACAGAAGGCTCAAAGCCTCGGTATAACCCCCATCTCCTAGCACCATCCGCAGGCGCTCTTCGTAGTGAACTAAACCGGCCTGACCTCGCACGCTCAGTAGATCCCGCTTATATACAAGTTCCACATCGTCCAGTGTGGCCTTGTACCGCTGGTTCCTACTCAGGTGCTCATAGAGGTGGTGGAAGAACAACTGCACATGATGCGGCACGCAACAGCGGAGCCGACGGCACATTTCCCACCGTATTTCATCGGCAAGGCACACTTTGTATCCCCGAGCTAACGCCGCCAGGCATTCCGCTGCAACTTCTTGGGACCAGGGCCTGAGGTCAAGGGTTGTATAGACATTAGCATGGGCGCTTAGTCTGGCTTGACTGAGGACCGGTTCGAGCCCTACGCTGCCCGAGATGATCAAACAGATTTTGCCCTCGTAAGTCTGGCAACATTTCCTCAACCAGCCCATGAAACCGTCCGTAACCGCCAAGCGTTCAGGGGTGATCTCGTACTCGTGTCCCATTAGTAGACGGTTGACCAATATAGGCAACTCGTCGATAGCCAGCACAATTAGTCTGTCGTCGGCCGCCAATGCCTCGAAAACCTGATCCCCGATTTGGTGCCAGTTTCCGGCGTTCAGACCCGCGCGTAACTTCACGTGAAGTTCGGATATACCCAGCTCTTCAATGTTGTCGCGGACGTCGCGAACACTATTCCTCAACCACGACGTTATCCGTCTGCGTACACTCTGAAGCGGGCGTGCCTGGGTGGCTATTTCGGCGACTGCGTCCTCGGCGTCCATGGCCCCTTCCAAGTCCACGAACACTGTCACGATCTCTTGATCGTCATCCAATTGACGTAGCAGCTCTCGCACTAGGCTCGTCTTGCCCATCCGGCGCTGCGCGGTCAGCAGCGTATGTGTACCGTCCTTCACCCGCTCCCGCAGCAACTGTAGTTCCACCTCACGGTCGAAGAACCGATCTCCATCAACCCAGTTGCTGCTCATCCGTAGTGTCGTCATCTCGATTCTAGCTCCTGCAGTTTCCAGCTTGGCTATAGCGTAGCATGCCAACGCATTTGTTGGCAACAAATCTGTTGGCTCGCGTTAGGGGCGGCGAGGGGGTCTGGTTCAAGTTCGGAGGCATGGAGTGTTTGATGCCGCGGACCATAGTCTGCAGGCCACCCAGCCACATTCAAAGGACGGTGCCATCTAACGTTCACGCTGGTCCACCAATTCTGACGACCGTTAACTGCGCCGTCGTGGCGGACGCCGCGGTCAGGATCGGTTGGGAGCCGGAATCCAGCCGCGTTGGTGGCGCCAGTTGGGGGTGACGTTGGCGAAGCGTCCTAGCCCCAGGCCGCCGATGTCGATGTTCGTTTCGCCGTAGAGCACCAGGTCGCTGACGACCTTGCCTGTGGCCGGGGAGATGCCGAAGCCGTGCGCCGAGGCGGTGACGACCACGTAGTTGCTGGGGGAGTCCAGGATGTCGATGATCGGCATGTAGTCCGGGGCCTGTTCCACGACACCGGCCCAACTGCGAATCACCGGCACGTCGGCTACGTCGGGCAGCAGCTCCGCGAGCCGCCTGGCGATGCTCCTGATGAGCGGTGTGTTGGGCTTGCCGGGCGTGGTGGTGAGGTCCACGTCGGCCCATTCGTGGGCGCCGCCGCCAAAGATCAGGTTTCCCCGCACGGCCTGGTGTCCGTAGAGCCCGTTCCCCACCAGGGCGATGCTTGTGAGTGGCTCAATGGGGGCGGTCGCCAGGATCTCCACCCGTGCCGGGGCCACGGGAATGTGCACGCCCACCAGCCCCGCCATCAGCCCAGTCTGCGGCCCGGCGGCGGCGACGACCATGTCGGCGGCGATTGGGCCGGCGGTCGTCTCCACCGCCGTGACCCTGTCGCCAACGACCTGGAAGCCCGTGACGGCGGTGTTCTGGTAGAGCCTGCCGCCCAGGTCTTGAAACGCCCAGGCGAACGCCTGGACTGCCAACTGGGTGTTGGCGTGTCCGCCCTTGGCGAAGAAGAGCCCACCGAGCGTCCGCTCGGTGATGCCGGGAATCATGTCCCGAATCTCCTGGGGATCGACCATTTCCGCGTGCAGGCCGTGGCGCAGCGCGATGTCCCGTTCGCCGTGGAGGGCGCCCATCTCCTCCTCCGTCACGGCGACCTGGAGCCGACCTTCCTGGACGAACTCGGTGGGATAGCCCAGCTCATCGGCCAGCGTCTCCCATAGTCTTGTGGCTTCCACGGCCAGCGGAATCAGCGTCGGCTCGTCGACCCGCTCGCTGACCATGCCGCCGTTGCGCCCGGACGCCTCGCCCCCGACGATCCCCTTGTCGACGACGACGACATCCCGGCCCGCCTTGGCCAGGCGATAGGCCGAGCTCAGGCCCGAAACGCCGGCCCCGATGATGACGACGTCTGCGCTGTCCATGCGCCGCCGCCTATCCCAGCACCCGACTCGTCGGGCTGAACCACTTGGGCCACTCGCTGCGCACCTGCTCCGGCTCATCGTGGGGCCACATGACCCGCAGCGGGAGCGGACGCACCGGCGGCCGGTAGGACATGTAGGGGATGTCGGCGATGTCGGCGCCGGATTCCTCGGCCAGCAGCAGCGACACCTGCTCCCGGCACAGCCGGCCCTGGCAGTGGCCCATGCCGGCCCGTGTCAGGCGCTTGACCTGGTCGGCGTTGACCGGGTTGGCCCTCACCTGGGTCCGCAGGCCGCGGCGACTCGACTTCTCCGACCCTCGCCCCAGATAGCGCGGCGCCTGCAAGCCGATGATCTCGGCGCGCGTGACCTCCTCGCACTGGCACACGAAGACTTCCAGCCCACCGGTATTGACGAGGGATCGATGCCATCGCTGCCAGCCGGATTGCGCGTCGGCGGGCGTTGCGTCGAGCGCCGCCGGCCGGAGGTCATTTCGCTGGGCGAGCGCATCGTCCTTGTCAATCGCGCCGAGCGACTCGGCGGCGGCAAGTCCGGCCAGGCGGCCCTGGGCTTGTGCGATTTCGGTGTCCACAACCATTCCGTCATGGCAGCCGGCGACATCCCCCGCGACGAACACCGAGTCGACGCTGGTCCGCATTCGATCGTCATGGACCGGCGCCCACCCGCCGCGCTCGGACGTAAAGCTGAGGTCGCACCCCAGGAGACCGAGGAGCTCCACGTTGGGAACCAGGCCGATGGCAAGGCAAACGATGTCGGCGGAGACGACCTTCTCGGTGCCGGCAACCGGCTTGCAGTTTTCGTCGATCCCGACCAGCACGACGGACTCGATCTCGTCGGCCCCGCCGACGGCTTTCTTGACGGTGTGGGAGGTGTATAGCTCGACGCCCGTGCCCCGCAACCGCGCCATGAGGGCCTCGTCGCCGCGCACGGAGGCGGAGACGTCCACGACGGCGGCCACCTCAACATCGTGTTCCTGCGCCATCCGGGCGGTGTTGAGGCCCAGGTCGCCGGAGCCCAGGACCACCATGCGCCGCGAGGTCAACGCCCGGTAGCGGCTCATCAGCGCGTGGGCGCCGTTGGCGCCCATGACGCCGGCCAACCCCGACCCGGGAAAGGACAGCGCCAGGTCCCGGGCGCCGGCCGCCACGATGAGCCGGTCGTGCTTGATCATCCACGACCGTTCGTGGTCGGCGAGCCCGAGCTGGGGGCCGTCGAGCACCCGGCTGGTTGCGGAATTGCCAAACGCGCCCCAGACGCAGGTTCCAAGCTGAACCTCGACGCCGGCTTCCTCGGCTTCAGCCAGCGCGTGATTGGCCGAAACTGCCCTCTCCAGCAACACGTCCCTGGCGGGGAGCGGGTCCATGGCCCGTTGGCCGAAGAACTGGGGCACGTCCAGCGCCATCATGGAAGCGCCAATGGGGTTCTCGTCGACGAGCGTGACCCGCACGCCGGCTCGGGCCGCCTCGATGGCGGCGGCCGTGCCCGCCACCCCCGCCCCGACAACCACCAGCGGTTTCGATTCCACCTGAAGTCCCTCCCGTCGATCCGGAGGTCTGCTCTACCTCAGAGGTGCTTGGAAATCTTTGGCCTAGGCGCCGTTTCGCGGCGATGCGATCCGGTCCGGCAGGGCGCCCCGCAACGCCTTGGTGTAATCGGCGCCGAAACCGCAGCAGGTGCCAATGATCTGGGCGCCCATTTCGACCCAGGTGAGCGCTTCCCGCGTCAACTCCGCCACCGTCTGTTCGTTGGCAACGCTGCTGTCCTGCCAGGTCTCGAGATAGTCTTCTCGGCCGGCGTCGGGATAGACGATGACGGGCCCGGACCAATGGTCGAGCATGACCTGAAGGGCCGCCGCGGTTTCGCCAATCCGGCTGTGAAACACGCCAAGCACGTCGGGACCGAGCGCTGCGATCTCTTTGACGCCGTCGGCCAGGCTTTTGTTGTCGTCGACCGTTCGCCACGTCGACGTCCACATGGGCATGCCTAGGCCGGTGCTGTAGGCACGGTCGTCCGCGAAACTCATCCTGACCGCCTGGCCGTCGGCAGCGACCGAGGCCGTAAAGGCCACCCACACGGGCAGGCCCGTGGCCTTTGCCGCTTCCACGGCAATCGCCCTGGACTCATTGTCGGCCCACAGATTCTCGATCAGAAAAAAGTCCACGCCGGACTCTGCGAGGATGTTCGCCTGCTCTCCGGCGTGAGCCCTCAATTCCTCCGCCGAAAGGCTGGCGCCATAGCCGTAGCCCGTGCCGCCCAGAAGGGTTCCGGTCCTTCGGTCCCGGATGGGGATGCGGCACGAGATGGAGCCGGCGATGTAGACAGGCTTGTCGCCGGCGGCCCGGTCGATTGCTTCAAGGGCCGCGTCCACGGCCCGCACGTTGACTTCCCGCACCAACTCGCTGTAGCCGGAAGCCTCCAGCGCGGGGCGCAGGTTGTTGAAGGTATTGGTGGTGATGATGTCGGCCCCCGCCCGGATGTAGCGTTCGTGCATCTGTCGCACGGTCGCCGCGTGCGTGTAGTTGCCCGGGCCGCACCACGCGGCGGGGTCCATGGGCACGCCCATGGCCTGGAGCTCGGTTCCGATGGCGCCGTCCAGGACGATCACTTCACCCTGGTCGATACGGCTCTTCAGGTTCTGGTAGTCGGCCATGACGTCACGCTCCGTTGCGGATCGGCACTCAAATCGTCAAGTCCCATAGTATCCGGCCTGGAGCGGACAAATGCAGAGCACACGGGGCTTTTCGCAGCCTTCTTCCGCCGGAAAAGACTCGACTACAGACCCGCGCGGAGATCGGGATGTTGGCGTCAATGACGGACGCCGGGATCATGGGCCGCCTCCAGATCGCGCGAGAGGGTTGTCGGGTCCGGCGGGTCCTCGACCTCCAGCTTGATCAATCGCTCGACAGCTTGCCGCCGACGCTCCCGCAGGAAGTCTTCGTAGGCGTCGTCGATTAGCCGGCGCACTACGTCGGAGATTCGCGCCTCCCTAGTTTCCGCCAGCTCCTCTAGCCGCCGTCATTGCTTGGCGTCTAGCCGTACATTCAGCTGGGCCATCGCCACACGCCTTTACGGACGTTCGCGTACGGCGACAAGTATCAGGCGCTCCGGGTGCGGTGCCGGCCTAGATCGTCACGGGCGTCAAGTGAGCGTGGCCGATCGAGATCCACGCCGTGACGAGGTCGACTGCCGCGAACGGTCACGAGTTAAAACGGCGGCGCGGGGGTTGGTTCGCGGCGCTTGAGCGCATCGTCCAGGGTCCGCGCGATGAAGGCGCTCACGCTCAAGCCCCGCGCGGCGGCTTCCCGGCCGACGCGTCGGGCCAGCTGGTCGTCGAGCGAAATGGTGGTTCGCATTATGCAGAGCATGCCATTACGGCATTAGTGCATACCCACACGGCTCCGATGTGTAAACCATGTCTCCGGTCTGCACACCCTCCAGGGGAGAGGGGGCCGGACCTGCGCTCCAGGCTCCACGGGGGGATTACGCAAGAATCTCTTGAGGAGGGAGCAGATTTGATCGGATGTTTCCTAGCTCAACCACCGCTCGAAGAGGGCCGCGCCGCCGAGGGCGAGGAAGGCGATGAGGACGTTCTTGATGAGCCGTCCGGCCCAGGAGGCGACGAAGAATCGCTTCCAGCCGAGGCCGGCGGCGCCGGCCACCGCGCCCGCGATGTCGAACACCGGGTTCGGGGTGGCAGCGATGACGAACACCACCAGCAGTCCCCAGCGCTTGATCCAATTCTCAACTCGACGGTAGGCCTGTTGACGCCTGATCCAGGGCGATCCGGTGGCTCCGAGGAGATACGACACCATTTCGCCGATGACCTGTCCCGTGGTGCCCACCAGCGCCGGCAGCCACGGGTCGCCGAACACGATGGTGAAGGCGCCGATGCTGGCGAATCCGAATCCGGGAAGCATGAACAGCGCGCCGGACTGCACCGACAGGATGAACAGCAGCAGGAATCCGGCCACCCCGACCGCGCGGATTTCGCCCGCGAACGGGATGGCGGCGATGCTGCCGCCCATGGCGACGACGAGCAGCGCAATCTGCAGCCACAGCAACCGCCGGCTGGGCGGGCGGGGCGTGTCGTCGGCGGGCGCTTGGGCTTCGGACGGCGCCTCAGAATCCGACGGCGGCGAGGCGCGGTGCGTATCCTCAGCGGTCATTGGGATCGGTTGGGCCCGCCATGCCCGAGTTGCCCGAAGTCGAGACGATTCGACGTGATCTTGCTGCCGCCATCGTGGGTCGCCGCGTGCTGCGGGCCGAGGTTCGCGACGCAAGCCTAGTCCACGCGCCGTCGGTCGAGGGGTTCGGCCGCGGCCTTCGCGGGAAAGCCGTGCAACGCGTCGACCGCCGCGGGAAGTACCTGCTGCTGCGCCTGGACGACGGCGCGTTGGTGCTGCATCTGATGATGAGCGGCCGCATCTTCCTGCGGGCGGCGGACGATCCCGTGGGGCATACACGCCTGGTGGTGGTCTTCGACGAAGGTCCGGCGCTGCACTTCGTGGACATGCGGCGCTTCGGCAGGGCCTGGCTGCTGCCGCCGCCCGGCGTTGACGAGTTGTTGGCGGACCTCGGACCGGAGCCGCTGGAGCCTGGGTTCGACGGTCGCACGCTGCAGGCCGCGGTGGGCAAACGTCGCCGGGCCATCAAGCCCACGTTGCTGGATCAGCAGATCGTGGCCGGCGTGGGGAACATATACGCGGACGAGGCGCTGTGGCTGGCGCGCATCCACCCGGAGACGCCTGCGGGGTCGCTGAGCCGCCGCCGCCTGAACAATCTGGCGCAGGCGATCGTGACCACGCTCCGGGCCGGCATCGAGCACGGCGGCACGAGCTTTCGCACGCACGTTGGGAGCCGCGGCGAGCGCGGCCGGTACCAGGAGCGGCTCAACGTCTTTCAACGCACCGGGGAGCCGTGTCCGCGGTGCGGCCGGGCCATCGAGCGTCTGGTGATCGGGCAGCGGGGCACGCACATTTGCCCCCGGTGCCAGCGGCGGCGCGCTTAGGGCGGTTGCGTCATCCGGGAAAATGGAGGCTTGTCTGTCATTCCGGCTCGTCGCCTGTGGGGACAGGCTCCGGGCGTGACTTCGGCGGCCGGAGTTGGTCGGGGGCCGGAGGTGACGGTCGGGTGGATTCCCGCCTCCGCGGGAATGACGGAGGGGGCGTCAGTCCGCGCGGTCGAGCGGGGCGACGCGGAGCGTCCGGTGGTGGCGGTAGGTGACCTGACCCGGTCCGGCCCCGCGAATGGCGCGCACATGGCGGCGGCGGGTGACGTCGACGTCGACAGCCGTCGCGGCGTGGCCGGCGCTCAAGTGCGCGGCCAGTCGGGCCACGGCGTGAATCAACTCCGGCGCAGGGTCGTCGCCCGAATCGCGCAGCAGCACGTGCGCTCCCGGCATGTTGCGGGCGTGAAACCACAAATCGTCGGGGGCGGACTCCTTGAACGTGAGGCGGTGGTTCTCGGCCGCGGTGCGGCCGGCGAGCACACGATGTCCGCCAATGCGGCGTTCAATTGGCGTCGCCGGTTCGGCTCTTCGCTTGCGACGCGGGCGGCGCAAGTGGCCCGATTCGGCCAGGAGGGCTTCAATCTGGCGCGAGACAGCCGGTGAATCCGACCGTCGCAGGTCGTCCGCGGCTTGCCGCAGGTAGGCCAGCTCCAGCTCCGCGCGTCGCAGCCGCCGCGGAACCAGACGCGCGGCGCGCTTCAAATCCCGATATCGCGCGAAGTAGGTCTGGGCGTTGGCGCCGACGGATTTGGCGGGGTCGAGGTCGAGCCGCTGCCCGTTCACCTCGACCTGCGCGGCGCCGGGCGGAATCACGTGGGCGTGCTCCAGCAAGTCCGTGCCGGCGGCTCGCGCGGCGCTGATCTGGGCGCCGGTCGGGGCTGCCGTGCGCAGCGAAGCGATGCGACGCTCGACCCGTGCAATGGCCGCGTCAAGCGGCTCCAGCACGCGCGCCTTCACCGTATCGACGGACGACCCCGGACCGTCGGCCTCGTAGAAGGCCTCCAGCGCCTCGCTCATCGAGCCCGCCGGTTGGCAGCGGCGGTCCAGGTGGCTGAGCGGGTAGGCGGCGAATGCCTGCCACCCGTCGTCGATCGGCACCAGGCAGGGTTGTGTCGCGCCGGCATCGACGTCCGTCGCAATTTCGCGAAGCGCCCCGAGCGCGTCGGGCCAGGTGGCAACATCGAGACTTGGCGTTGCGGGGTCGACGTCGGCGCGCGCCAGCGCCTCGCGAGCGAGCGTGGGGCTTACGCCCGCGACGGACTGCAGCAGGGCGCGCCAAGCCGGCACGCCGCGAGCGGCCCGCGCCGCGACATCGGCAGGCGAGGCAACGCCTGGGGCGGGCAACGACAGGCGCGCGGGTGGCCGGTACGGCGCCCGCGGCATGATGCGGCGACGCCCTTCGTCGCCCGGGACGCGCCGCAGCGCATCGCGGATGAGCCCCTGGTCGTCAACCAGGATGACGTTCGCCTGGCGGCCGATGATCTCCACGATCAGGCGGTGCTCGGCCACCGGCCCGTCGGGGTCCGGACGCGCGCGCACCTGCAATTCCAGCACGCGCTCCAGGGGGAGTTGCGTCGCCGCGACCAGACGCCCGCCGCGCACCCACTTGCGCAACAACAAGAGCAGCGGACTTGCGGGCGCCTTGCCGGCGGGCAGGCGACCACGGACGAAATGCACCCGCGAATTCACGGGGCCGGCCTGGATCAGGAGGTGATTGGCGGCGCGCTTGGCATAGACCTCGAGCCCGATCTGGTTGGGCTCGGGCGACACGACGCGCTGAATGCGTCCGCCGACGGCGCGGTCCTCGATCTCGCGGCGCACCGCCGCCAGGGTGAGAACGTCGAAGTTCATCGCGGGCCGGGGGTCGGAGGGAACGCGTCCCACCGGCGCTCGACCCAGCGCGTGGCGAGCGCGGCGGCGGTCTCCACGGCCTCGCCAAGCTTGCCCGTGCCCTGGAAGCTCACCAACAGCGCGGTCGCAAACACGTCGCCGGCGCCGGTTGGACTGGCGTCAGGCACCTGGCGGACGGGTATTTCCGAACAGCCGCCGTCGGCGAATACCTGCACCGGCAGCGGACCGCGGGTGAGGACGCCGATCGCGGCCCGCCGCAGATGCTCGATTCCGGACGCGGGATCGGCTGCAATGTCTTCGCTGCTCAGGACAAGCACATCGATGGAATCCAGGAATTCCCGGGCGTCGGGCCAGCCTCGCCCGTGCACGACGCCGTCGGGGGCCACGCGGCGCAGCAACCCCTGAGCCGTGAGGCCGGTGAGATCGGCGCGCGGCAGGTGGCCGAGCAGTTCGGGGCCGATCTCGGCGACCACGGGCGCCAGGTGCATGATCGAAAACTCCCGTGGCAGTCCGTCTAGGTCGGCGACATCGAAGGGTGCGGCGACCGCCGGGGCGTGCTGGGTTCGGCCTTGCGGTCCATAGGTGTTGCGCATCGCGGTTGTCGCTGACGTGGCGCGAGCGATCCACCGCACGTCGGGGAATGCCGCGGCCAGCGCGTGCGCGTCCCCCGCAGCGGCCCGCGTGAGCGCCGTGACGCGCATCCCGAGGCGCTGAGCCGCGAGGCTGCTGTAGTACGCCGTGCCGCCGAACTCCCAACCCGTTAGGTGGAGGTCGCGGGTGACGTGTCCGACCGTCAGGTAGGTCGGGTCGAGACGCGGCGCAGCCATGCTAGAGACGGTCCGAGCAACTGCTCGCGATGGCGGTATCCGTAGCGATTCAGGGCAGTAGCCGATCAGCCCCACGAGGGCGTCAGGCGCTGACCCCCATCCTAGCCTTCCCCCTTCCAGGGGGAAGGGACTTGACTTGAGGTCGACTAGGCCTTCGGGCTGATCACGACCCGGCGCTCATCGCCCTCGCCGATGCTGTAGGTGCGGACGTTTTCGTCGTCGGCCAGGGCCACGTGAATCAGCCGGCGTTCGTTAGCGGGCATGGATTCCAGCGTGACGGGCTCTTGGGTTTCGTCCACCTGGTCGGCCAGGGTCTCGGCCAGCTCGCGCAGGTGGTCCGCGCGGCGTGCCCGATAGCTGTTGACGTCGATGAGCACCCGGCACGGCTGGCCCAGCTGCCGTCCGGCCATGAGGTTGATCAGGTAGCCAAACGAGCGCAGCGTGGAGCCATGGCGGCCGATCAGCTTGGAGAAATCGTCGTCGCCGACGACGTTGTAGGCGAGCGGATCCTCATCGACGAGTTCGATCTCGGCGATGAATCCCATGCGATCCAGCATGCCGACGAGCAGGTCTTCGACGATGTCCTGCAACTCTTCGCCGCTTTCGACCAGCGAGCGAGACGCGCGTGGGCGGGTCGCGGGCTGCTCTGCGACGGGCTCCTCGACAGGTTCGGGCGCCGGCGGGTCGGCAGGAGGCGGATCGGCGGGGGCCTCAATCGGCTCGGCGGCGCGTGCCGGCGGCTCCGGCTCGGGCTCGGCCGACGACTCGGGCTCGACCGGGGGCTCATGCTCCGTCTCATCGATGGTGGCGGAAAAGGGTCGCTCGCGTCGCACCACGCGTACGCGGGCTTCGGCGTCGCGACGCAGCAGGCGCGAGCCGCCGCTGGACAGAATCTCGACATCGACATCATCGATGGTGGCATTGAGCTGCCGCAGGGCCTGGCGCAGCGCGTCCTCAACGGAAGCGCCGGCGGCCTCGACGCTCTCGGGAGCGTCGGAAGAGTCGGTTGGATGGTCAGCCACTGCGCCTCCTTCGGCGTCGTCGCCGCCGCGGGGTCGTCGCCACGCCCTCACCAGGGCTGCGGCTCGCGGCTTCGGTGGTTGCTGCGTCTTCCACGGCCTTGGCCGGCGTCGGGGCGTCCGGGCGGGCCGTCATGTCGCGCGCGATGGGCCAGTGCGCGGGAATCAGCGCGCCGGTTCCGGTGGTGAAGTATTGCTGCACGATGGCAATGATGCTGGAAATCACCCAATAGAGCACCAGGCCCGCCTGAAACGACCAGGCGAAGATGACCACGATGATGGGCATGAACTGCATGACCCGATTCACCGTCGCCTGCTGGCCCTCGGCGGTCTTTGAGGCCATCATGCGGGCCTGCACGAACTGGAAGGCGCCGGCAAGCAGCGCCAGCAGCGAGATATAGAAGCCGCCTTGGCCGAAGACGTCCTGCTGGATGGGGATGCGTGTGAACCCGGCGTTGCCGGCGGCGGTTTGCCCCTGCCGGCTGTCCCACCACTTCTGCACGTAGTTCTCGCCGTCGGACTCACCCGGCGCCCAGTAGACGTAGGCATCGCGGGCCAGGAAGTAGTTCTCGTCGCGCAGCGCGGCCACGTTCGCGGAGAACGCGCGGTCGGCGCCTTCGGCCTCCACGTTGACCATGCGCACGCCGTCATGCACGACCGGCCCGGAGATGCCGAGCGATCCGGGATCGGCAATGAGCTCCGCGATGTAGTCCTCGACCGTCGCGTGCAGCTGGATGATCCGCGGCGGTATGGGCTCGCCGTCGAGCAGCATTTCCGAGAGCAGATTCCGGGTGCCGATATCGTTCCCGAGCCCAAAGATATTGATCGGGCCGGCGGGCAGGCCGAGCTGCGACCAATCGGTGATGTCGCCACGCAGGACCCCGGCCGCTTCGGCCTTGGTGAGCCGCGTGAGCGGGCGATCGCGCTCGACCACGAATGCGGCCGCCTGCACGAGCCGGGCCTCCGAGGTGCCCGGCGGATAGTCGGTGAGCGCCTGTCGCTCTTCGACGAACGCCGCACTCGCGCGTCCGCCGCTGACCGCGGCCGCCGACTCGGCGGGGTCGACGGTATCGATGGTGAAGCGGAAATTGGCGTTCTGGCCGGCAAACTCGGCGGCAAGCTGCGACTCCAGCGGCGTGATCGGAAACGTCGTCGCCAGGTGCACGTCGGTGGGGGCCGTCGGGCTGGATTCGCCGAGGATCGGGATTGTGGAGTCCTCGCGCGCCAGGTTGAACCAGAGGAATTGCTCGTTGAGAAGCCCCTGGCCGCTCAGCGTGAGAATGCCGCCGTAGAGCGCCAGCAGGATCGGCAACTGCACGAAGATGGGCAGACACCCCGAGAGCGGACTGACGCCGTGCTCCTTGTAGAGCTTCATGGTGGCCTGCGACTGCGCCTGGCGATCGTTTCTGAACTTGCGGCGAATCTCCGCCATTTCGGGCTGCAGGACCTGCATGCGTCGCTGCGAGCGAATCTGCTTGACGGTGAGCGGGATCATGATCGTGCGAATCCCGATCGTGAACAGGATGATCGCGATGGCGTAGCTGCCAACCCCATCGCGAATGAGATTGAGGACTTCGCTCAGCGGGTTGACGGCCCAGGTCTGCCAGGTTTCGCCGATGCTGGAAAAGAGTTCCATGGCTGAGATCCGCGGCTAGGGCACCGGGTCGAAGCCGCCGGCGGCGAAGGGATGGCAGCGCGCAATGCGTCGCAGCGCGAGCCAGAGCCCGCGAGCCACGCCGTAGCGCTCGACAGCGACGGCGGCGAATTCGGAACAGGTCGGCTCATAGATGCAGTGGGCGCCAAGCCCCCCGGAGAGCCACCGCTGGTAGCCGCGAATCAGGGCGAGCACCGGGCGCTTCACGCCAGGCTCGGGACTTGTGCGGCGCGTGCCTGCGCCAGGGATTTGGCCACCGCCCCGGTGAGGCAGTCCCAGGGCGCGTCGGCCACCGGCCGGCGCGCCTGCGCCACCATGTCGACGACCGGTTGCGGCGTTGCCAGGTGCGGCCGAAACGCCGCCCGCAAGCGGCGACGCATGCGGTTTCGGGCGACCGCGGCGCCAAGCCGGCGCGGCGTCGTGATGGCCAAACGGGTCGTCTCGGAGTCGCCCGGCGCCACAAACAGCACGAAATAGGGGCAGGCCACGCGCATGCCGCGGCGCCGCACGCGCGAGATGTCGGCGGCGCCTCGCAGCCGATGGCGATTGCTCATGGCATGCCCGCGGCGACGGAGCCGCTGTCCATCCCGAGCGCCAGGAGCCTAGACCGTGAGCCGCTTGCGACCCTTACGCCGCCGGCGGCGAAGAATCGCGCGCCCGGACCGGCTAGACATGCGGGCACGAAAACCGTGCTCACGCTTGCGTTTGCGAACCTTGGGCTGGTACGTGCGTTTCATCGGAGGGGAAGAGCGCGGCGACAAGACATGCCGCGGGGCTGAAGTGTAGCACCGGTCCCGCTTCCCACTGACACGGAGCGCAGCGCACGGGCGGTTCGCGAACCGCCCCTACCTCCCGCCATCGCCACCGGATGCCTCACGGACGCGCGGCGTTGGGCACGGGCACGTTGGACTCTCGGCGCTAGCCGCGCTCCGCCATGGGGGTGTAGGCCCGATCCGTGTGCCCGATGTACTCGGCGCGGGGTCGGATCAGCCGGTTGTCGCCGAGCTGTTCCAGCACATGGGCGGTCCAGCCGCTGGTGCGGCTCATGGCGAAGATCGGCGTGAACAGATTCACCGGCAGCCCGAGCGCGGCGTAGACCGTGGCGGAGAAGAAGTCCACGTTGGAGTCGATCCCCTTCTCGTCCATCATCACGCGCTCGATCACCTGGGAAATCTCGAACCACTCGGGGTGGCCGGAGGTGCGGCTGAGCTCGCGGGACATGCCGCGCAGGATGGTGGCGCGCGGGTCGGCGGTCTTGTAGACGCGGTGCCCGAAGCCCATGATCAACTCGCGCCGGGCCAGGCGCTCGCGCACCCAGTCCTCGGCCGCGTCGGGCGACCCGATTTCGATCAGCATCTCCATCACGCCCTGGTTGGCGCCGCCGTGCAGCGGACCGCGCAGGGCGCCGATGGCGCCGGTGACGGCCGAGTGCATGTCGGAAAGGGTGGCGGCGATCACACGGCCCGCGAAGGTGCTGGCGTTGAGCTCGTGGTCGGCCTGCAAGACCAGGAGCACGTCCAGGGCGCGGGCGGCGGTCTCGTCGGGCCGCTCGCCGGTGTACATCTGAAGGAACGCGTCGGCGACCGGGCCTTCGGCCGAGGTGATCGGCTCATTGCCGGCTGCAAGTCGGGCGAAGGTGGCGACGACCGCCGACACTTGCGCGAGCAGGCGCACCGACTTTCGGGCGTTGGCTTCCAGGGAGTTGTCGCCCAGATCGGGGTCAAACGCGCCCAACATGGAGACGCCGCTGCGCAAGGCGTCCATCGGCGGCGTTGACTGCGGGACGAGGCGTAGAGCGTCGACCACCGGCGGCGGCAACGCGTAGGCCGCGGACAGCTCGTTGAGCAAGCTGTCGAGCTGGCTCTGCGTCGGCAGCTCGTCATGCCAGAGCAGATGCGCCACTTCTTCAAACGTGGCGTCACTCGCCAGATCGAAGATATCGATCCCGCGATAGGTGAGCTTGCCGGCCAGACCGTCGATCGAGCTGATCGCCGAGGTACCGGCCACGACCCCTTCGAGACCACCGGAACGACTGGTCATCGCCTGTCCTTCATTAACCGGGCGCGCCCGGCGCGCCGCCACCCGCCGATGCGGAGCACACGGAAGGCGGGGCTAGCCCGGCTACGACCTTTTTCGGGGTCATGGTAGCCGATGGCGTGCTACGCCTCCGGGTCCGGCGGCTGCATGTGCGCCGCGGGCCAGTGGGCGTCAAATGCCGCGGCGAAGCGCAGCACGTCGGCGTCGGCATGTCGGGCGCCGACGATCTGCAGCCCGACGGGGAGACCGTCGCGCGTGACCCCGGCGGGCACGGTGGCCGCCGGCTGGCCGGTCATGTTGAAGGGGTAGACGTGGCGGAACCAGCGTTGGGCCCAGACGTTGGGGTCGGCGGGCCTGCCGTCCGGTTCGTCGATCGGCAGCGGGGGCATCAGGAGCGTGGGAGTCACCACCACGTCGTGCCGCGCGAAGAGGTCGGCCATCTCGTCCCAGAGTCGACGCCGCGCCGACCCGGCCGCCATCATTTCCATGCCCGACACTGCAAGCCCGGCTTCAGCCGCCGCGAGCAGGCTGGGCTCGCTGACGGCCCGCACCTCGTCCATGCGATGCCCCACCTGGGCGGCGAGGAGCGTGGTGAACAGGGTGGCCCATTCGCGGGTCGCGTCGCTGAGCATCGGAGGAACGGTGGCAAGCTCGCATCCAGCCGCGCGGAAGGCGTCGAGCGCGGCCGCGCAGATGTCCACCACTTCGGCGTCGACCACATCGGCGCCCAGCTGCGGCGCCCATGCCACCCGGGCGCCGTCGACGCCGGCGAGCGCCGCCTCACGGTAGTCGGCCTCGTCGGGCGGCAGCGTGATCAAGTCGTCCTCGTGCGGACCGGCAATGATCGCCAGCCCGAGCGCCATGTCCACCGCCGAGCGCGCCATGGGCCCCAGGTGGGAAACCGCGTCGCGGCCGCCGACGATGGGCACATAGGGCACGCGGCCCAACGAGGGCTTGTGGCCGAATACGCCGCAACAGCTGGCGGGAATGCGAATGGACCCGCCGCCGTCGGAGCCGAGTACCAGCGGCACGTAGCCGGCGGCGAGAGCCACGGCGGAGCCGCTGCTCGACCCGCCGCAGGTGTGCGAGGGGCTCCAGGGATTTCGCGTCGTCGGTCCCATGGGGTTGTGGGCGAAGGCCAGGTGCCCGAACTCCGGCATCGCGGTCATGCCCACCACGATGGCGCCGGCACGCTTGAGGCGCTCGACGGCCGGCGCGTCGCGCTGGCCCACGTCATCGGCGAAAAGCCGCGAGCCGCGGTGGAACGCCATTCCCCGCACCTGCATCTGCACTTTGATCGCCACCGGCACGCCGTGCAGCGGCCCCAGCGAATCGCCGCGGTCCACGGCGGCGTCGGCCGCGGCGGCCGCGGCCAGGGCCAGCTCCGGCGCGAGGTCCACAAACGCGTGCAGGCGCGCGTCGGCGGCTTCGATCCGGTCCAGGCTGGCCGTCACCGCCGAGCGCGAGGTCAGCTCGCCGCCGCGAATCCAGCGCGCGATGTCAACGGCGCGCGCGTAGGCCAGGTCGTCCGGTGACACGGCGGTGGCTCCGAAGGGTTATTCGGCCGAGCGGAGGCGAGTGTAGGAGCCGGCACACCGCGCCGCGAGCCGGGGAGATACGCTCGCTGACGTTGTGTCGAGAGGTTTGCCATCGCATGGCGCGTTTCCAATCTCCCGCGGGCGGTTAGCGATAGGACGCATGCGGCACGCTGAGCCGCGCGCGTTGTGCGCCGGCGCGCGCTGGGTATCGTTGAAGTCGCGGCCACTGCGTCGACGCCTGGCGTGGACCGCGGCGCTGGCGCTCATTCTGGCGGCCACGTGGGCATGCGACCCGTCCGACGACGCGAGATCCGAGGTCGAAGCGCCCGCGACGGTGGCGGCGATTCTCGCCACGCCGCCCCCGGCTCCGACCCAGTCCCAACCGGCCCCTGCGACGGCAGTCCCGACCGCCGTTCGCGCGGAGGCTTCACCCACGGTCGCGGCTGAACCGGTAGCCGCCACGCCGACACCTCCGCCAACGCCGACACCCGTCCCAACGCCGACGCCCAGGGTGTTCACGCCCACGCCGTCGGCTACGCCGACTCCCACGATCAGGCCACAGCCGGCGCGCCCCGTGGCGCCAGAGCTCGCGGCGCTGCTGGCGGAGATGGGCCCGAGGCTTGCGGCCTGGCGCGGCCTCGAACCGTGGGATGTTCCGGCGTCGCTGATGACGCCGGAAGAGTTTGCGGTGTGGCTAGTCGCCGCGCTCGAGGAGGAGTATCCGGCGGATGAGGCCGCAGCCGATCAGCTGGAATGGGACCTGCTCGGTCTGATTCGCCCTGACCAAGATCTCTACGAGCTGCAACTGGCGCTCTACACCGAGCAGGTTGCCGGGTTCTACGACTCGGATACCGAGGAAATCGTCGTCATCGGGGACCACGATGCGGCGGCCCCGATGATCATCGTGACTCTGGCGCACGAATACGTGCATGCGCTGCAGGACCGTGCGTTCGACCTGGATGCGCTGGAAGACAGCGTCGAAGGCAACCAGGATGCACTGGCGGCACTCCTGGCGCTTATCGAGGGCGACGCGACGGTTGCCGGGTTGCAGTACGCCATGCAGCAACTGCGGCAGGCGGAGCTCGCCGAGCTTGGATCGTCCGCGCAGCCGCCGGACGATGCGTTCTCAAAGTCGCCGCCGGCGTTGCAGGCCGTGCTGCTCTTTCCCTATGTGTCGGGCTACACCTTTGTGACGGCTCTGCTGGATGGCGGTTGGCGTGCGGTGGACGCCGCCTATGCGCGATTGCCGGCGTCAACCGAGCAGATATTGCATCCGGCCAAATATGCGGCGGGAGAGGCGCCGCTGGACGTCAACCTGCCATCAATGATCGGCCAACTGCCGCCGGGCTGGAGCGAGGTACGGCGCGATGTCTTTGGCGAATTCATGGTGAGCGTGTGGCTTGGAGGAACACAGGCTGTCCCGACGGCGGCAGGAGCGGCTGCGGGCTGGGGCGGCGACGCCTACGCGCTCTATCGGAACGAGCAGGGCCACGGGCTGCTGACGATGAAGTTTCGCTGGGACTCGGAAGACGACCTGGACGAATTCTGGGCGGCCCTGGTCGCTCACATGCTGGCAGACGGCCTTGGCGCTGGGCTTTCGAGCGACGACGGCACGACGGCCCAATGGCTGGGAGACGGACGTGCCGCCCACGCCGAGCGATCGGAGGATTCGGTGGTGTTGATCATCGGGCACACCACCATCCTGGTTCGCCTTGCGGCTGCTGTTCTCTCGCCGGGCTAGGCGGTCCGGACGGAGCAGCGCCGGCCCGGCGAAGGATTCGACAGACGCTCCGCGACGGCGCGGAGGACGGCAGCCGCTTGACGGATTCGGACCCATGTCGCGGCGAGCCGGGGATATCATTCGCGCGACCACTGTTTCAGGGGCGTGAAATGGACCATGTCGAGTCGGTGCGACCGGACACGCATCCACCGCGGAGGTTGACCGCCGACGAATTGGCGATGGTCGACAACGTGATGCGCCAGTGCCTGGCGGTCACCGCCGACGACCGGGTGGTGATCGTGACCGATCCCCCCAAGCAGGCCATCGGCGAGCTGTTCCATGTCGGCGCGCTGCGGCACGCGCGCGACGCGACGCTGCTGGTGATGCCGGTGGCCGAGCGCCACGGCAGCGAGCCGCCGACGGACGTCGCCGAGGCCATGGGCACCGCGACGGTTTGCGTGCTGCCCACGTCGAAGTCGCTCACGCACACTCGCGCGCGTACGGCGGCGACCGATGCCGGCGCCCGGGTGGCAAGCATGCCGTCGATCACCTACGAGATGGCCATGCGGACGCTGGCGGCGGACTACTCCGCCATTGCGCGCGAGTCGGAAGAGCTGGCGACCATCTTGAGCGCCGGCGCGGAGGTCACGCTCACCTCACCGGGCGGCTGCAATCTGACGTTTAGCGCCGTGGGGAGGGACGGCCTGGCCGACACCGGACACTTCACGACGCCAGGCGACATGGGGAACCTCCCGGCGGGCGAGGCGTTCATCGCTCCCGTGGAGGGCACCGCGACTGGAACCGTGGTGATCGACGCGGCCTCGATGATCGAGGACGTAATGCCGGACCCGCCGATGCGAATCCGAATTCAGGAGGGTCTGGCCGTAGGCGTGGAAGGCGCCGGCGCGGTGCAGCTCGAGGCGGTGTTCGCGGAGGTGGGCGACGGGGCGCGCAACCTCGCCGAGCTTGGGATCGGTACGAATCCCAATGCCCGGCTCAGCGGCAACATCTTGGAAGCCGAGAAGGTGGCGGGCACGGCGCACGTGGCGCTGGGCGCGAGCCTTCACATTGGTGGCACCGTTGACGTGCCGTTTCATCAGGACGGCGTGATCGCGCGTCCGACCGTTCACGTCGACGGCCGACTGATCATGCAGGACGGTCAGCGGGTGCCGCTCGCCGGATAGGCACACGGTTTCCGCCAACGCCACTAGAATCGCGGGCCTGCCATGAAAGGGCCGTCAGCCACGCCACACGACCGCGCCGCGCCGGTTGCGCGCATCTCGATCCGAGCCGTGGCGGTCATCGCGATCCTTGGCGCGATGCTGGGAGCCTGTGACCTGCCGGGCGTGCCAGCCACGACGGCCCGCCCTCCGGCCACGGTCACGCCGGATCCGACCCCCACCTGGACGCCGATTCCGTTTGCCACCGCCACGCCGACCCCCACGCCGTCCGTAACCGCCACACCAACTCCTGCAGAGGCGCCGGTGCCGCCGACGACGCCGGTGGCTTCGCCGGCGGTCGAGCCGTCACCGGCGCCGACAACATCGCCGACCATTCCGCCGACGCCGACGGGTCCGGTGCCGCCCACCGATGCCGAGCTGCTGGCACTGCTCCCGGGTCCGGGCGACCTGCCGGACGACCCCGCGTTGACGGTCCTCCAGCCCGGCGCCGGCGAAATCACGGCCGATGTGGTGGGCTTGGCCGACCAGTTTCTCGACCCATTGGTCGTGCGGCGCGGCGATCCGTTCCTGCTTGCGCTCGTGCTGGTGGGGAGCGCCGTCGAGCCCGTGGACGTGCAGGTGGTCGCCGGCATCATCGAGCGACCGGATACGTTTCTCGAAAGCCTGGCGCTCGGCCTGGTGCAAGGACTCCAGGCGGCAGCGCGGGCGGCGAATGTCACCGAGCTTGAGCCTCTATCATCGCCCGGAATCGGAACTGCCTCGGGCGCCGCTCGCACGCGCGTGGCCAGCGGCGGCGACATCTACGAGGCTCGCCTGGCCGTCGCCGTCCGCGACGGTGTCGCCGGGATGGTGATTCAGATCGCGCGAATCGATGACACGGCTGAGTTGCTCGACGCGGTGAGCATCCTGCGGCGCGTGGTGGAAACGGACCTCGTGCGCGGATGAGGCCCGGATCACTACACTGAAACGAGGCAGTCAGATGCAGAGTGGCATGGCGCCAGGGCCGAGGCACGGTGACGTCGGGCGGCGCGCCGGCCCTGCCGTGTCTCCGTCGCGATAGGTTGGCGGCAGGTGGCGCGCAGCGACGTTGAGCCCACTCCCCGGATCCTGGCGGTTGATGACGATCCGGCGATCCTGGATATGCTGCGACGCGGCCTGGGCATCGAGGGGTTCGACGTGCGCGTGGCCTCCGATGGCGCGCAGGCGCTCGAGGCCATCAACGCCGGGGCGGCCGACGTGGTGATCCTGGACGTGATGATGCCGGGACTCGACGGCTTCGACGTGCTCCACCAGGTTCGGGCGAAGAATGACGTTCCGGTCCTGTTCCTCACGGCGCGGGATCGCGTGGCGGACCGCATCCGCGGCCTGGACGCCGGGGCCGACGACTACCTGCCGAAGCCCTTCGCTTTCGGCGAGCTGGTGGCCCGCGTGCGAGCCCTGCTGCGCCGGCACGGGCCGGCCGAGCGCCGGGTGCTGTCCTTCGACGGCGTGCAGATGGACCTCGGGTCGCGGCAGGTCACCGCGATGGGCGAGCCCCTGAGCCTGACGCAGACCGAGTTCGAGCTCTTGCGCGCGTTGATGGAGCAGCCGGGCCGCGTGCTCACACGGTCGGAGTTGCTCGACCGGATGTGGGGCTACGAGCCGAGGGCCGTGTCCAACGTGGTGGACGTGTACGTCGGCTACCTCAGACGCAAGCTCGAAACGGCTGACCACCCACGCCTGATTCACACGGTGCGGGGCGTCGGCTACGTGCTGCGAAAGGCGACCGCGTGAGTATCCGGCTCAAGCTGGCGCTGTGGTACGTGGGCTTTGTGGTGGCCACGGTGCTCGGGTTTGGGCTGCTGCTGCACTTTCTCCTGGCGGCGCGGGTGCGAAGCGAAGTGGACGTGGCGCTGCAAGGCCGCGCGGGTCACGTGCTGGAGCTCGGTGAGGCCGGCCAGCCGGTCGCGGGCGTGCAAGCGACGCTTCCCCTCCTGCCGGACGCGATCACGACGGAGCTGGCGCAACCCGACATCTACCACCAATTCGTGAGCCCGTCCGGCATGCCCGAAATGACGTCGGCGAATCTGCGAGGACGGCAGCTCCCCGTGACTCCGGGGGTGTACGAGGCGCTGCGCACGGGAGAAGAGCAGTTCGAGGACGTGCGCTTGCAGGACGGCACCCGCATGCGCGTCCTGATTGCTCCGATCGTGTGGCAGGGCGAAATCGAGGGGGTGCTGCAGGTCGCGAGCTCGGTCGACGTCGCCGAGGGCGCCATTCTGCCGTTCCATGGCTATCTGCTCGGCGGGATGGCCGGCGTGGTTGCCGTGGCCCTGGTGAGCGGCTTATACCTCACGCGCAAGTCCATGAACCCGGTCAAGGCCCTGACGCGCACCGCGGAGGCGATCTACCAGGTCGGGGACCTCAGCCGACGGATCGAGGTTGGGAAGGGCGGGGACGAAATCAAGACGCTGGGCCGGACGTTCAATCGAATGCTCGACTCGATCGAGCAGCTGGTGACCTCGCAGCACCGCTTTCTGGCCGACGCATCACACGAGCTGAAGACACCGCTGACGGTGATTCGCGGCAATGCCGAGATCCTGTGCCGCGGCGCGGCACCCGGTGCTGACGACGAGGCCGCGGACGCGATCCTGCGCGAAGCCACGCGCATGCAGCGGATCGTGGACGACCTGTTGGCCATCGCCGAGCTGGACGCGGCGACGGAAATGCGGTTCGAGCCGGTGGAGGTGCGCGCGCTGGCCGAGCGAGCCGTCCACGACCTCGAACCGCTGGCGGGGAGCCGCGAGCTGTGGGTGCAGGGGGACGGCGAGGTGCTGATCTCCGGGGACGTGGACAGGCTCGAACGCGTGGTGCGAAACCTGGTGCAGAACGCCATTGCGGCGACGGAACCCGCGGGCCGGATCGAGGTCGACGTGCGACGGCACAACGGCATGGCGCGGCTGGTGGTGGCGGACGACGGCCGCGGGATCGATCCCGAGCATGTGCCCCACATCTTCGAACGGTTCTATCGGGTGGATCCCTCGCGGTCGCGCGCGACCGGCGGCACCGGGCTGGGCCTGACGATCGTCAAGCGCGTGGCCGAAGCGCACGGCGGCAGCGTGGAGGCCGGACGCAGCGAGCTTGGCGGGGCGGTTTTTGAGGTGCGACTCCCCGCGGACGGTCACGCCAGCCCGGCGGACGACCGCGCGAACGTGAGATATCACATCTGATCCACGGGCCTCGCTGGGGCCCGCGGCACGTCCTCACCTGATTTTCATGATTCGGTCCGGTTGTCGGCCTATGCTCCAGCTGACGCGGCGGACGTCGCCCGTGCTAAACGGAGGAGTGGTCGACAATGACGTCGAACACTGGCGGAGACCGGACCGTGGGCGCGAAGCTCATGGCTAACCTGCGCGCGGAAGGCGCGCACCCGGCGAACTATCGCGCCGGCGACCTCGTGATGGATCCGGCCGTGGACCGTCCGCGGGTCGGCATCGTGTGCGATGGGGCAATCACCGTCTGGCGCCTGAGCCCGAAGGGCAAGCAGCTTGCCACGGCCTCGCTGCGGCAGGGGGATTGGTTCGAGAACCTCTTCCCCAGCGAGACCTACGAGCGCACCTTCATCGAGGCCGATGCGCCGGCGCACGTAGCCTGGCTCGACGGGGCCGCCTTTCAGCGTTTGCTGCGCAAGTACCCGAGCTTCAGCGTCGAGCTCGTCCGATCGCAGATTCGGCGCTTGGCCGCGGTCGAGACTCGGGCGAGCCACACCGCCCTGGCCAGCGTGGCCGATTCGGTGGCGCTGGCCCTGCTGCAAATGGCCGAGCGCGAGGGCACCACGGACCTGGAAGTGACGCACGAGGAGCTGGCGCAGCGGCTCGGCACGGTGCGGGAAAGCGTGAGCCTGGCCATCAGCACGCTGCGGCGGGCGGGCGCCCTGGCGCCGGCGCAAGGACGCAAGCGGCTGATCTCCATTCTGAGCCTCTCGAAACTTCAGCAGCTGCTGGGCTACTACCCCTCGGGCACGTAGCCCACGCCCGTTCGGCCGCCGGCCGAACGGGAAGCCTTAGGCGCCCAGGCGGTCTCCCGCCTGGGCGCTTAGCTCGTTTTCGGCGGCAAGGCGGCGTCTGACGGCAACTCCGCGGCGGAGCGCGGCACGAACCTGATTCGCAGCTGACCCTCCTCGAGCCGCGCCCGCTGATGCTCCATGCGGGCCAGGGCGCGCGGGAGGACGATGTTGCGCCGAGCCGCGCCCATGCGCACGACCAGCTCGTCCCCGCGGCGGATCAGCGCCGCGTCTCGGCGGTCGATGAAAGGGGCCGGGATCTGAAACTCAAACTCGCCGTCGATCTGGGCGATGTGGTAGGGGCGCTCGCGCACCAGGACGGCCGCCGGATCCTCATCGCCGTGCATCAGCTCCCCCATGGCCCGCAGCCGGTCGAGCCCGACCACTTCCTCCGGAAACTGCGGGATCTCCAGGACGGGCACGGGATCGAACATGGAGTGGATTTCACGCATATAGCGCTGCTGCATGCGGCGCCAGCTGGCGGCAAAGTCTCCCGTGGCCTCCGCGGGGACGAGACGGTTCACCACCAGCGCGTCGGTGATGTGGTCGTACAGCGTCAGGTAGGTGAAGCTCCGCTGGGCCTCGCGGATGACCATCTTTTCCGGATTCACCACGATCCTGACCGTCGATTGGCCCGGCCGCGTGAGCAACACCCGCAGCTTCTCCAGCTCTTCGACCAGCTCGCCCATGGCGACGAAGACGGAATCCTCGGGCAGTGGCAGATCGGTGACCCGCCGCGCCATCGGGCGAACCATGCGCGCGAGCTGGCGATTGATCGGCAGCAGCTTGTCCATCCACCAGCGCCCGACCTCGGGAAACGCCAGCAGACGCAGCGTCTCGCCGGTGGGCGCGCAGTCCACGATCACCACGTCGAAGTCACCCGAGTCGACGTGACGGGTGATCCAGAGCAAGTTGGCCAGCTCTTCCATGCCCGGGAGCACGGCGATCTCTTCGGCCAGGAGGTCGTTGACGCCCCGCCACGTCAGCAGCGCTTCAAACCAGGACTGGACCGTTCCCCAATAGGTTTCGAGGTTGTAGTAGATGTCGCATTCCTGCGCCCACAGTCGCTCGGCCACCTTGATGGGCTCGGGGCCGAGCGGCTGGTCCAGGGAGTCGCCGAGGCTGTGCGCGGCGTCGGTGCTGAGGACGATGGTTCGCGCGCCGCGCTCCGCGCAGCGCAGGGCGGTCGCGGCGGCGACGCTGGTTTTGCCCACCCCGCCCTTGCCGGTGTAGAGGATGACGCGGGCGTCGCTAGCGCGTGACAAGGTCGGGCTCCAGGTGCGAAAGAGTGACGTGCAGCGGCGCTGCGCGTGCGGCGACCACCCGTCCGACGGTGGCCGCGGTCACCACGCCCGCCCCCATCAGCGCCTCGCGAAACGCGTGCTCATCCTCCGGTGGAATGGCGATCAGCAGCCCGCCGCTCGTCTGGGCGTCGGCCAGGAGCAACCGCTCGGCGGCGGGAAGCTCGGCGACCCACGTTACCTGGTCGTCCAGCGCGGCCAGGTTGCGCTCGGTGCCGCCCGGCACCTCGTCCGCGGCAATGAGCTCGCGCACCCCGGGGAATACGGGCACGTGGTCGGCAAACACCGTGGCCGAGCAGCCGCTGGCCTGCATCATTTCGCGCAGATGCCCCAAGAGCCCGTAGCCCGTGACATCCGTCATGGCATGGGCGCCGAACGTGCCGGCCACTTCCGCCGCCGCGCGATTCAGCGTCCGCATGCTGGCAACGGCGGCCTCCAATGCCTCGGGCGGCGCGGCGTCATGCTTGAGCGCGGTGCTGATGATGCCCGTCCCGATGGATTTGGTGAGCACCAGCAGATCGCCCGGACGCGCCCCCGCGTTGGTGATGAGCGCATCGGGATGCGCGGTGCCGATCACCGCCATGCCGAACTTGGGCACCGGATCGTCCACGGAATGCCCGCCGGCGACCACGGCGCCCGCCTCGATCACCGTGTCGGCGCCGCCGCGCTGGATCTCCGCAAGCACGTCGAGTGACAGAGTGTCGCGCGGAAACCCGGCAAGGTTGAGTGCAAACAGCGGTGTGGCCGCCATGGCGTAGACATCGCTAAGCGCGTTGGCCGCCGCGATGGCGCCGAAGTCGTAGGGGTCGTCGACGATGGGCGTAAACACGTCGATGGTCGCCACGATGGCAAGGTCGTCGCGCACCCGATAGACGGCGGCGTCGTCCATCGTGGCGGCGTCCACCAGCAGGTCGACGTGCGCCATCTGCGGCATGCGGCGCATCACGTGCGCCAACTCGGTCGGGCTGAGCTTGCAGGCTCAGCCGGCGCCGGGCGAATACCGCGTGAGCTTCGGTCGCGTCACATCCGAGGTCATTCTGGCAATCTACAGTACGCGGGAGGCGCCGCAGGGCTCCAGATGCATCAGGCCGTGCCGCGGAAACTGACGACGTCGGCGGGGCGCCGCCGGCTGCGGCGGATTTGGGCCGTCGCACTCGGCATGGGGATGATCGCCGCGGTGTCGGCCTCAAGCGCCACCGCTCGAGAGCCCGACGTCGACGCGGCCAAGCGCGACGCGCCGGTGGCGATTGCCGTGTCCTCGGGACGGTTCTACCCGGGACTCGGTGAGGACGGCACCGGATTCGGCGTGCGCAACTTTGCCGATGGGCCGCGGTTCTTTGACGCCTTCACGCGCTATGGCGGGCTCGACGTGATGGGATATCCAACGTCGCGCCCGTGGATCGGTCCGGGCGGGTTCATCTACCAGCTCACCCAGCGCGCCCTGATGCAATGGTCGCCGGATGATGACAAGGTCCAGCTGGCCAATGTCTACGAGATCCTGCGCGAGGCCGGATACGACGACGCGCTCTATGCGCGCTCGATTCCCCGCACCGAGCCCGACGAGTCGACGACGCTGGACGACGCGCGGGCCGTGCGGATGAGTTGGATGACCGATTCGGCGATCACGCAGGCGTTCCTGGCCAATCCCATCGAGCCCGACAGCGTGGATGCCGCCATCGAGCTCCACGGTTTGCCCATGTCCTATCCGGAGACTTTCGGTCCGTTCGTGGTACAGCGCTTCCAGCGGACGGCGCTGCAGCATTGGGTGGAAGCGGTCGATGGGGGCGAGCCGGTTGGCACGGTGGTGCTCGTCAACAGCGGCGACCACTACAAGGACCTGATGCTCGGGGGGGCGACGGTCACCACGCCCCATGCGCATGACGACACGCGAATGCTGGATCTGCGCGACGGGGCGGAGGTTTACGTGGACGCCGTCCTCGCCTGGACGACGCAGCGGAACTACAACGTCATCGACGACGCGCTCGCCGAGGCGCTGCGCCTGTTGGAGGGGGTGCCGTCGGCTACGCCGGGCCTCGAGGCCGCCGCCGAGGTTTCCGCCCCGATCCGCTATCGGTCACTCCCGATCGATGTCCACGCGACGTTCAATCCGCCGTCGCGAATCGCCGTCAACCGCGACCTCCAGCACGAGCGACTCGAAGCCGTGGCGGCAGTGCTCGCGCACGAGTTGCAGCATCTGGCGGACTTCCACGATGAGCGGTACGTCCCGTCAGACGCGGCATGTCTCGAGGCGGAGATCCGCGCCGTGACCGCGGCGGCGAACGCCTGGAGCTCATTGATGGGACCCGCCGGCGCGGAGAACCCGCAATCGCCCCTGGAGCGTATGCAGAATGCCGGGCTGCAGGCGTTGCAGGCGGGGAGCGAGACCATCCGCGCGTTGGTCGAGGACGGGTGGGCCGATCAGTGCTCCCAGCACCACTGAGCATTGACGGTGCGGGCAGCCGCCGCCTAGCATCGTCCATGGCCGTTTGGAACGCCCCGGAGCCCCGCATGCGTTGGGCATATAGACGGCCGGCGGTGGACGCCTAGCGAGACGCCGCCGGCTTCGCGTGACCACGATGGTGGCACGCCACGCGACGCATGCCGGCGCCAATGCCAGGCGCCTTCCTCAACGAGCTTCACCCATGCCTGCCAATGCCTTTGACGTTCTTGACGCGCGCGGCCTGATCTCGGCCGCCAGCGACGCCGCCGCGCTGCGCCGCGCCCTCGACCAGCCACTGACCTTTTACGTGGGGTTCGATCCCACCGCGACCAGCCTGACGGCCGGCCACCTGGTGACGCTGATGATGGCGCACCACCTGGAACAGGCGGGCAACCGGCCCATCCTGATCGCGGGCGGCGGCACGGGGATGATCGGCGACCCGTCGGACCGGCTGGACACGCGGGCGCTGCTGACGCAAGCGGACGTGGCGGCGAACGTGGCCGCGATCCGCACGCAATTGGAGCGGTTCGTCGATCTCAGCCAGGGCGACGCCCTGGTGCTCAACAACGCCGACTGGCTGGCGGAGCTGGGGTACCTGGAGTTTCTGCGGGACATTGGCCGCCACTTCAGCGTGAACGAAATGCTCGCCACCGACACCTACCGCAACCGGCTGGAGGCCGGCGAGAACCTGAACTTCATCGAGCTGAACTACCGCCTGCTGCAGGCCTACGACTTCCTGCATCTCTACCGGGAATACGGCTGCACCCTGCAGATCGCCGGCAGCGACCAGTGGTCCAACATCCTGGCCGGCGTCGACCTCATTCGCCGCGTGGAGCGCACGCAGGCCTTTGGGCTGGTGGCCCCGCTGCTGACGACGGCGGAAGGCGAGAAGATGGGGAAGACCGCGGCGGGCGCCGTGTGGCTGGATCCCGAGCGCACGCCGCCGTTCGACTTCTACCAGTTCTGGATCAACCTGGCGGACGGTCTGGTAGCGCAGGCGTTGGGCATGCTGACGACGCTGCCGATGTCGGAGGTTGCCGCGTTGCGCGACCTGCGCGGACCGGATATCCGGCGGGCCAAGCAGGCGTTGGCGCACAACGTGACGACGACCGTCCACGGCCGCGAGGCGGCCGACGCCGCGCGCGAAACGGCCCGGTCGCTGTTCGCCGACGCGACAGGCGACGCGGAGGCGGTGCCAATGACCCTGTTTGCCGCGGCCGAGCTGGAAGCGGGCATCCCGATCGTCGAGCTGCTGGTGCGCACCGGCCTCGCGACGTCGCGGGGAGCCGCGCGCCGGCTCATCGCTCAAGGCGGGGCTTACGTCGGGGACACCCGCGCCGAGGACCCGGAGGCCATCGTCGAGCGCTCGCACGTACCCGACGACGGCCTGCTGCTGCGGGCCGGACGCAAGCGGTATCACCGCGTGGTCGTGTCGGACTAGCCTTGTCTCCCGCGACTTTGTCGTTTGCCGCACCCCTGCGAGAACCGCCTCCGTTCGTGGTGAGCCTGTCGAACCACGCCCTTCGACAAGCTCGGCGCGAACGGATTGGGGCAACAATTGGGCAAAAGCTAGTTGCTTTTTTCGAGTCCCGTGAGGTGGCCGGGGATCGACGCAGGCCGCTACCCTCGAAGCTGAAGCATTCGACCGCCAAGGAGGCTGTATGGCATCCCGACGCCAGCCGGACGAGGTAGTGCCGCCGCGCCGCGTCAAGCTGCGCAAGTCCGCCACCCCGGAGGACATGGCGGACGCGGGGCTGCGCCGCGCGGCGGGGCAGACGATGCGCTGCGAGTGGGCCCAGCGCAATCCCGACCTGACCGTCTACCACGATGACTTCTGGGGCGAGCCGCCGGCCGACGACCGCGAGTATTTCGAGCGCATGATGCTGGAGATCTTCCACGCCGGTCTGAGCTGGACGCTGATCTGGAACAAGCGCGAGAGCCTGCGCCGGGCGTACGACGCCTTCGACATCGACGCCGTCGCTTCCTACGGACCCGCCGAGGTGACGCGGCTGATGAACGACCCCACCGTGGTCCGCAGCGCGAAGAAGATCGACGCAGCCATCGCCAACGCGCGCACGGTGCTCGAGCTCCAGGCCGAACACGGCGACCTGGCGACCTTTCTGCGACAGCTTCCCGACGACGCCGAGGACAAGATCAAGGTGCTGCGAAAGACCTTCGCCTTCATGGGGCCGGGCGTGGCGCGCGGCTTCCTAGAAGCCACGGGGCTGATTCCGGTGCCCCACCACCCCTACTGCTTCAAGGCCGTGAATGTCGGCTGATCCGGAAGCGCTGGCCATGAGGCTGCTCATTGGGACTCGCGAGGGCCTGCGCGACGGCGAGGGCGCGACGCTGGGATTGGGCGGACGGGCCATCCGCGCGCTGGCCGGTCGCCCCGATGATGCGTGGATGGTTGTCGACGGGCGGGAAGTCTGGCGGGTACAGGGCCGACGGTTGACCCCGGCGACGGCCGCGGGGGCGCTGGGCGATCCCGCGCTGACGTGTGTCCTCCCCACGCGCTCAGGTGTCTTCGTCGGAACGGAAGGCGCGTATCTCCGACGATTCAGCGGCCAGACGCGGTTGGGCAACGAGGCTCTCGCGCCGGTGGCCGGCTTCGACGAAGCCGAGGGTCGCGAGGACTGGTTCACGCCCTGGGGCGGGCCGCCGGCGACTCGGTCTTTGGCCATCGACCAACAGGGCGCGCTCTACGTCAACGTGCACGTGGGCGGGGTGCTCCGGTCCGACGACGACGGCGAAACCTGGCGGGCCACGGCCCTGAACATCCGCGCGGACGCGCACCAGGTCATCGCGCCCGGGGGCCATGAGGGTCTGCTCCTGGCGGCCACGGCGCGCGGGCTGGCCATTTCGCGTGACCGGGGCGACTCGTGGGAGTTGGACGTCCGCGGCCTGCACGCGACCTATGCCCGGGCGGTCGCTCTCAGCGGCTCTACGATCCTGCTCTCGGTCGCGCGTGGACCAGGCGGACAGGACGCGGCGGTGTATTGGCGTTCGCTCGGCGGCGGCGAGCCCTTCGTGCGCTGCCAGGACGGACTCCCGGACCGCTTCAACGGCAACATCGACACCCACACCCTCGTAGCCGACGGGCCCAATGCGGCATTCGCCGGTCCCGACGGGGCGGTCTATTGCTCGGCCGACGGCGGGCGCAGCTGGCAAGAGTCGTTCACGGGGCTGTCGACCGTGTATGCGCTGCTGATCGGTCCAGGTCCCGGCTAGACCTCGTTCCCGCGAGTGAGCGGCACGCGGCCACACCCCAAATGCCTGCGCGACAGGCGGGTCTGAGACCCGCCCCTACGCCAGGCATGCAAGTGCCGCCAGGATCGACAGGACTGGATTCCCGCCTCCGTGGGAATGACGGAGGGGTGACGGAGCGTCTGCCGCTACCCGCGGAAGCGGGTGATGACGGTGGCGGCGGCGGGTAGGGCGTAGCGACCGCCGGGGCCCAGGTCGGCGGGTGATTGGGGGCGGCCGGCGCGGCGCGCCGAGACGCCGGCGAAGATGCGCAGCTCGGTGCGCCGTCGCGTGTGCCTGGCGGCGACGTGGGCCATGCCGATCTGACGCCCGCTGGACGCACGGGTGGCGCTGGTGACCGTGCCAATCCAGGCGCCGCGTGGATCCGTGACGGGATCGCCCTGCCGCGCCATGGGCGTGCGCTCGTCGGCAATCGAGAAGCGCACGATGGACGACTTGCGCTCGGCCTCGCGCCGCACGTAGGGATCGCGCCCGACGAAGAACGGCTTGTAGGCCTTGACGAAGCGTCCGAATCCCGCGTCGCCCGGCGTGAGGTCCAGCGGCCCGGCGAGCTCGTGTCCGTAGAGCGGGAAACCGGCTTCCGTGCGCGTGGAGTCGCGCGCTCCGAGGCCAACCGGCACGACGCCGTCGTCCGCGCCCGCCTCGAGGATCGCGTCCCACACGGTGCGCGCGGCGTCCGGGTGGACGAAGATCTCGAATCCGGTCGCTTCACCCGTATAGCCGGTGTGGGAGATTTCAACGTCGGCGCCAGCGAGCGTAAAGGCGCGGACGTGGTTCATGCGCATGGCGTCCAGCGCGCGCCGCTCGTCGTCCGTGGCGACGATTCGCTGGAGGACTTGACGCGACTTCGGTCCCTGGAACGCCAGGTCCAGCCGCGCGGCGTCGCCCGCGGCCGGGCTCTTGAGGTCCAGGAGATCGGCGCGCACGGGCAATCGCGCCGCGCCGTCGCCCGCGACGACCTGATAGGCGCCGTCGTTCACACCCGTCAGCCAGGCCCAGTCCTTCGGCGCGTTTGCGGCGTTGACCACCGCCATGAATCGGTCTCGGGCCAGGCGGTAGATGATGAGGTCGTCCAGGCAGTCGCCGTTGGCGTCGAGCAGGTAGGTGTAGGCCGACCGGCCCACGCGAAGGCGGCTGGCGCTTCCGGTGACGACGAGGTCCAGGAACTCGGCGGCATTCGGCCCGGAGACGGCCAAGACGCCCATGTGCCCCACGTCAAACAGCCCGGCCGACTTGCGCACGGCCTGGTGCTCGTCCGCGATGCTCGTGTACCAGACCGGCATGTCCCAGCCCGCGAAGGGGATCAGCTTCTTCGCGTGCTCGGCGTGGAACGCGTGCAGGGGCGTGTGTTGCAGCTCCTCGGACTCGGGCTCGCGCCACTCGAACGGCTGGGGGCCGTCGCTGCCGGCGGCGACCGGGCGCCGGCCCACGAACCAGGGGCGGGACGCATCGTCGGGAGGCGCGTCCGGCAACGGCCCGCCGCTCACGCCGAGGCTCGCCGGAGCGTCGCCGTCGGCCACGGTCACGGAGACCGGGCCGCTGAGCTTTCGGCTCGGCTCGTCGGCGTCGACGATCACATAGCCGTCCGACGCTGCTTGAAGCCAGCCGGCGAGCGCATCCGTGTGGTCGGGATCGACGGCGATCAGGGCGGAGGTTTCGGCTGCCTCGGCAGGTCGGGCCACGATCGCGCTGATTGCATCGCCGCCGGGCGGACCGGCCAGGGCCACGTGACGCGTTTGCCCGGGCTCGAGATCGCGCACCCGCCGGTTGGCGACCTCGTCCAGGAACGGCATCGTGCGAGCGCCGCGAACGAGCAGCAGGCCTGATGTGCTCGCGGGCGGGTCGGCGGGCGGCGGTCCCTCGGCGTGCCCGCGACGGGCGAAGTCGAGCACCTCGGCGCGCAACGACCGCATGGCGTCGTAGGCCATGCGCCCGCGGTAGCGCGGAGTCCGGCGGCCGCTGTAGGTCACGCCGTGCATGGCGCGAAACGCGCGCGCCAGCATGCCGGCCAGCGTCTTCATGTCGTCCGGGCCATAGCCGCGTTGGGTCAGCCAGGGCGTCCCCATGCGAATGCCGGTGGGCGCGGCGAAGCCGCGGTCGCCGGGCACCGAGTTGCGATTGGCCACTATGCCCAGGGCCTCCAGCATGCGCACGGCCGGCTCGCCGCGCAGATCGCCCTGGGCTCCGACCCGGCGCAGATTCACCACGAAAAGATGGGTGTCGGTGCCGCCGTAGGCCACGCCGACGCCTTCCGATTCCAGGGCGTCGACCAGCGCCCTGGCGTTGGCAATGATCTTGTGCTGCGTGCGGTGAAACGCCTCCGTGGCCGCCATCTTGAACATGACCGCCATGGCCGCAATCTTGTTGAGGTGCGGGCCGCCCTGCTCGCCGGGAAACACGGAGCGATCGATCGCGCGCATCAGGTCGCGCCGGTGCGACAGGATCACCGCGCCGCGGGGGCCGAACAGCGTCTTGTGCGTGGTGAAGGTGACGACGTCGGCGACGCCCACCGGCGAGGGATAGGCGCCGGCGACGACGAGCCCAGCCGGATGTGAGATGTCGGCCATCAGCAGCGCGCCCACGTCATCGGCAATGGCGCGGAAGCGCTCCCAATCGGGCGCCCAGGGATACGAGGTGTAGCCGGCGATGATCAGCCGGGGGCGGGCGGCCTTGGCGCGCGCGGCGATGTCGTCGTAGTCGAGCTGCGCGTCGGGCCCCGGAATGCGGTAGCTGGTCGACTTGAAGCGACGCCCCGAGCGGTTCACGGACGCGCCGTGGCTCAGGTGCCCGCCGTGGGCCAGGGCCAGCCCCATGATGGTGTCCTCGGGCTCGAGCAGGGCTTCCTCGACGGCGTTGTTGGCCGCGGCGCCGGAGAGCGGCTGCACGTTGACCCACAGTTGGTCCGCGGCCACGCGGTCGTTGGCGAAGAGGTCCGCGCAGCGGCGCTGCGCCAGCGCTTCCACCAAATTGCTGAACTCATTGCCCTGGTAGTAGCGGCGATCGCCGTAACGCCGGGTGCGGGCGAGTTGCCGGTCGAGGTCGGCCAGGGCCGCCTCCTGGTCGCGAATCATCGCGGCCGCCGCATAGCCCTCGGCGTAGATGCTGGTGAAGGGCGACGCCAGCGCGTCCCGCACCGGCTTGGGCGTGAGGCTTTCGGACGGGATCAGGATGAGCTTGTCGCGCTGGCGCGCGTGCTCGCGCTCGATGAGGTCGCCCACCAGCGGATCGACGTCCGAAACGGAGCGATCGAGCGCGAGGTCGGCGTAGGTGGGGTCGAGGGACATCACGGCATCCTTGAGGTCAGCGCCATAAGCGTACGGCGGCTTCGCGAGCGCGACGAACGCCGCCGGCTATTCGACGACCCGGCGGCCTTCGCGGAGGGCTTTGGACCGAGCCTCCTGCATGGTCATGCGCACGCGGCCGCCGAAGCGTTCATTCAGCCAGGGGTCGCCGCGGACGTGATAGCCGCCCTTCTCCCAGAAGCCGGCCTCCTCGTGATCCATGAACTCCAGGCCGCGCACCCACTTGGCGCTCTTCCAGAAATACAGGCTCGGCAGCACCAGGCGCAGGGGTCCGCCGTGCTGTTGCGGCAGCGGGCCGCCGTCGTGGTTGATGGCGAACAGCACGTCGTCCTGGTCGAGCTCGGCCAGGGTGACATTGGTGGTGTAGCCGGGGTCGGCGTGAATCATCACGTAGTCCGCGCCGGGCAGCGGCTTGATGCGCTTGAGCACCTCGCGCACGTGCACGCCTTCCCAGAGGTTGTCGTAGCGGCTCCAGTGAGTGACGCAGTGGATATCCGAGGTGATCTCGGTGCGCGGCAGCGAGGTGAACTCGTCCCAACTCCAGCGCGCCTCTTCCTCCACCAGCCCGGTCACGCGGAAGTCCCAGCGGGTCATGTCGTAGGCGGCCGGCTCCTGGTAGTGCAGCACCGGCCACTTGGAGGTGAGGGTCTGGCCGGGCGGAAGGCGCGGCTCGCGCAACTCGGGCGGGCGCGGGCTGACGTCGGGCGTGTCCGGCGCCACGGCGGCGCGGGAGCCAAAGAGCCGGTCGAACATGGTCCGCTCCATGAGCAACGCGTATCTGTTGCCCGATGGTACTTCCCGAGTCTCCCGGTGGTGCGTGGTATCACCCACACAAGCCTGCCGGAGCGTCGGTGCCTTTTGGCCGGCCGGGGTTCGGCTAGCGGTCCGCCTTGATGGCCAGCGCCCCCTTATGGAGGTGGGAGCATGGAACACACCCCGGATTCCAAACGAGGCGGCGCCCAACCCTAACGTCGCAGTCATCTCATATTCGCCCGCCATCCGCAGGCGGGGTTCATGACCCGCGACCGGCCCTCATCCCCAATCCGGAGGCCTGTGAAATGAGCCGCGATGGTCGGAAAGCTCTTGCGGGAACTGACACTCCGCCAAAAGCTCATGATCAAGCGGTGCGTACGAAGTCGCGGCCTGCTGCAACCGACGTCCCTTGCCGCCGTGCGGGTTGATCACGTGAACCGGGCGTCTGAATTCCTGGGTCACAATGCGGATGGCCTCGACCAAGTCGGTGTCACCAGATAGAACGTACGCGCTCTGAAAGTCACGGCGGGCGGCGTCGAGGACCAGATGGACTGCCAGGTTGACATCGGAGCCCTTCTCTTCAGTCCGAGAGACGTAGGCGTGCTGTGGGCCTCCAGTCGGTGGGTTGACCAGTGGCATCCATCGCGGATGCCGCGAGAATCGCCCCTTGTAGATGGTGAGATTGTCAATAGTGCTAAGGGCTCGTTGGTACAGCTGCTGGCGTATCACCTTCGCCTGATCGCCACGGATATCTGCCGTGAAGTAGCGAATGCGATTCAGGTCATCACCCGGACGAATGCTGCGCCGGCAAAGCTCACGCAGGTCGAGCCAACGATTCGGGGTGCCTCTCAACGCCCCGTAGTAGAGGTTAAAGCCGTCGATGTAGACGTTGGCGCGCATGCCCAAAAAATAAGGGGCCGACCGAAGGCGGCCCCTCCCGGCCGTCGAAGACAGCCGGGGCGATTGCTCTATTTTCGCGGATCGACCCGCCGACCGTCAACCGGGGAGTAGTTCACATTGCTCACCCACGAACACGCGACCGCGCTGGACGTTCGTCCGTGCTTTCAGCCGGCCGGCGAGGAACTCGACACGGTCTGAGGGTCATACGCGCCGACGACCATGGAGGCGATCTCGGCCGCCGTCGCCTCGGCGCGCCCATGCCCCGGAACGTCGTGCGCCAGGATCACGATGGTGAGGGGGCCGGTCGAGAGGTAGACGACGCCGGCGTCGTTCGAGATGCCGGCGAGGTCGCCGGTCTTGTGGGCCACGGCGGCGCCCTCGGGCAGCTGGGCGGGGATGCGGTTGTTGCGCGTCTCGCCGAGCAGCAGGGTGCGCATACCCTGCACGTCCGCCAGCGTCCGCGGCCAGTGCGCCGGCCGCATGCCGAGCGCAACCTCCAGCAGCCTGGCCGCCTCGCGCGCGGTCGTCACCGGATGCGTGGTGAACACGTCGGTGGCGGTGAGACCGAGCTGACCGAGCGTCCACTGGATATTGGCGTAGCCAATGTGATCGCCGAGCAACACCGCCGCCGAGTTGTCGCTAAAGGTCATGGTCCGCTCCAACGCGCGTTCGATCGTGAGGCGCTGGCCGGGCGCGAGCGTCGCCGGGGGGGCGACCCGTTCGAGCACGCTCTCGTTCATCTCGAGCATGGAGTTGAAGTCAAGACCGATCACCGTGCGCTGGCGGTAGGCCTCGACGAGCAGGGGGAGCTTCCACAAGCTCGCCGCCCGCACCACGGTGTCGGCGTTGATGGCGACCTCGGCATCCGAGCCGGAGGGCGCCGCGTAGACCGACCAGTTGCCCGGCTCGGCGGCCAGGCGGCCGTTGATGGCGGCTTCCAGTTGATCGCCGACGGTATTCCCAGCGGCCAGGGACACCGCCTCCGCCGAGTCGACCGAAGCGAGCGCCGATTCCGGCATCACGCCAACCTCTTGCAGCACTTCATCCAGCAGCACCGTCGTCACGCTGCCGGGTGCCGGGAGTCCCTCCACCTCGTCGATCCAGTGCTGCAAGACGCCGCGCTGGAATCGCTGCGCCACGAACGGGCCGTGCCGCTCGGGGCGGGACATCGGCAGCCCCCATCGGTCGCGGGCGTGGTCGGCCGTCCAGACGAGTCGACCGATGGGATCGGGATTGGATTCGAATACCCCGCGGATCGCGTCGTCGGTGAGCCAGCCGGTGCGAATCTCGACGGCATGCTGGAACGACGTCGAGCCGTCGTGCTCGATGGGGCGGGGCACCTGACGTGCGGCGTAGAGCCAATCGGTGTGCCCGGCGCGGTCCATGATCTCCAGCGCGTTCGCCAGCACGACGCGACCTTCGCCCGCTTTCGATTGCAACAGGCCGTAGCGCAGGGCCTGATATTCGAACCCACCGGCCGCGAAAACCGCGCTGCGCGGCGGACCCAGCACCGGCAGGCCGCCCAGGCCGCGGTAGCTATCCCACCAGGTGACATCGCCGACGTTGCGGATCTCATAGCCGTGCCCGGCCTCGTCGCTGGCTTGCGGGTAGTGACGGCCGTTTTCGATGGGAAAGTCGTGCTCCGGCGCGGTGGTTGTGGTGTCCGCGGCCGCCGGCATGGTTGTCGCGGACCCCGCGAGCACGGGGAGCAGCGCGGACGCGGCGCCCAACGCCAGCACGCGACGCCGGCCGATGGGGCGAGGGATCAGCGGCGTGCCTCCCCTGGAGCGCTGCCAGCGAACCTTACGCCACGCGCGGCGGGTGAGCACTTCGAACCACGAGACGGCCGGCGGACGGGAACGGGACCGGACTACCCGAGCGGATCGGTGCCCGGGCCGAAGGTTTGCAGCGGCTGATCGAGCGGCGGGAAGACGTCGGCCATGGAGGGCTCGACCGTGCCGCTCGGATCGTCGGGCTCATGCACGAAGGTCATCACGCGGAAGCGCAGGTCGGCGTTCGCGCGCTCCAGCTCGGACTCCGGGATCAGCAACAGCACGCGCCGTCCGTCGATGAAGGCGATGGCGTTCGACGGCAGCGCCTGCGACGGCGCCAGCGCGACGCGGCGCTGGATGCGCCACACGGGATCGAGGGTCGGCAAATAGATCAGCTCATACCAGTGATCGGTGCCCTGATAGAGGTCGAAGTCCCGCACGCGGGGGCTCCAGTTGTCCGCCGGGTCGTCATTGGCTTCCAGCGCCAGCGACACGCGCCAGCCAAGCGCGGAATCGGCCAGCGGGATCGGGTCGACCATGTCGATGATGGCGGCCACATAGTCGCCCTCCACCGCTCCGCTCAGACCACCCACGGTGAAATACGTCCGGCGCAGGATGTCGAGCCCGACGCCGTCGATGGCGGCCGAGCCCAGGGCGACTCGTTGAATGTCGGCGAAGCCGAATCCTTCCGTCGGCGACAGGTTGGTGATGTCGAAGTAGTCCTCCTGTGCGTCGCGATCGAAGGTGCGCACGGCTGGATCGGCCGGGCCGGCGCTGAAGGCGGTTCGGTGAGGCGTAATGCCGAGCACCACGACGCCCGAATCGACCTGCCCGGCCAGCGACACCGTGATTGGGCGCACCCGCCAGAGGGTTTCCGCATCGGTGCGCACGAGCACGAACGTGGCAGTCCGCGTGGCGCCGGCGTGCAGGGTCTCGCTGGCGACCGTCCCGGGGATGAGCGTGACCGAGCCCGAACTGCGCACCACGCGCGCCGTGAAGTCGCCCTCCTCGCCGATATTGGTGACCGCGCAGGCGGTCTCCCGCACGACCACCGCCTCGACCCACTCGAGCTGGCCGGGACACTCCACCACCGCGAGTGCCGGACGGGAGCCGTCCGGGCGCGAAATCTCCGGAAGCGCCAGCTGATAGTCCTCGACCTCGCCGAACTCCCAACTCCCGCTGCCGTCCCACGGCTCTCCGGCGAGGCTTTCACGGGTGAGCAATACGCGCATCCACGCCCCTTCGGGCAACACCTGGCCGTCCAGCATGAAGAAGCCCGGGCTGACGAAGGTTTCGGACGCCCCCGGCTCCAGGTTCACTTCCCAGTCCTGCAAGACCCATTCCGCCGGGCTCGTCCAGCGGCCATCGCGATCGATGTCGATCAAGACATTGATGCGACGCGGTCCGGCGGGAGCGGCGGGACCCAAGGTGACCGCGACGGTGAGCTGCGCCAGCGCCCGCGGCGGCGCGAGGCTCACCGAGAGACCAAGCACGCCGTCGTCGCCTGCGTCCTGGTTGACCAGGTTGGGCACGCCGTCGGGATCGGCCTGATCGTCGGCGTCCGACTCGGTCGTCACGCTGGAGCCGAGCCGGTCGAGCCCGGGTCGGCGGACGTGGGCGCCCGGGCCTTCGGCCGTGAGCGACGAAAGCCGGGTGGGAAAGCGCCCGATCACCCGCGGATTGGGATAGCCGGCGGAGACGCCGTCGGGCGCGTCGCCAAAGTCGGCCAGGGGGCGCGGCGTCGGGGTATCGGAGGGCGGCGGCGTGGGTTCGGGGACTGGCGGAGGCGTGGGCGTGGCCGCGGGTGTTGACGCGATCGCGGCGGGCGATGGCGCGGCGGTCGGAGCCACCTCATCGGGCGTCGTCTCGCAGCCGCCCAGCGCAAGGAGTGCCAGCAGACCCGGCAGGCAGAGGGCCGCGCGCCAGCCGGTGAACGCGTCGCGCGTTCCGCCCAACCACTGCCGGACCGGCCGATGAGCCCGGACACGCGCCCGCGCGGCCATGCGCCTCAGCGAGCTAGGTGGAGGTCACCGAAGCGCGTGTCGCGCCGTTTGGCCGCGCCGCGCGCGCCGGCTCGGGCGCATAGGTGGCGTAGGAGTCCGGCGTTTCCCAAAGCGTCACCGCCACTACCGGCAAGCCGAGCTCCCGCACCTGCTGGAACAACATGCGGGCCATGTTCTCGGTGGTGGGGTTTTCGTCCATCACGTAGGCGCGCTGGCCAAGACCCTCGATAGCATCGATCAACGGGTCGCCGCGCTGCAGGATCATGCGATGGTCGAGATTGGCGTTGATCCACGATTCAACGGTGCGCCGCACGTCTCGGAAATCGGCGACCATCCCCAGGTCGTCCAGCGAATCCGCCCGAAGGCGTATCTCGGCACGGCCGTTGTGACCGTGAGGCTGGTTGCACTTCCCCTCGTAGTCCATCAAGCGGTGGCCGAAGCAGAAGTCGATGTGCTTGACGATTTCATACATGACGGGCCTCCGTTAGCTCACGAGACGGTGCGGCCGCCATCGACCGGGACCACGGCGCCCGTCACGAAGTCGGTGCCCTCGACGAGATAGAGAATCGTTTGGGCAATGTCTTCGGGGTGTCCGATGCGTCCCAGGGGCGTGGCTTGTTCCACCGCGCGAATGGTCTCCTCGTCGAAGTCTGCCGGCATCAGGATAGGCCCCGGAGCCACGGCGTTCACCTGGACGGCGGGCGCGAGCTCCTTGGCCATGACGCGGGTGAGCGCCACGACGCCGCCCTTGGCGACGAAATAGGGCGCGTAGTTCACGTAGGGACGCTCCACCGCCCAGTCGGCGACGTTGACGATCTTGCCCCGCCCCTGCGCCTGCATGTGGCGGCCGAACAGCCAGCACCCCAGGTAGGGCCCCTTGAGGTTGACGGCGATGTTTCGATCGAAGTCCGCCTCGTCCAGCTCGGCGAAGGGCGTCGGGTCGTAGATGGACGCGTTGTTGATGAGCACCTCGACCGACCCGAACCGATCCACCGCCGCGTCGAGGATGGCCTGCACGCCGGCGTGGGTCGAAACATCGGCCTGGACCGCCAGGCTGCCAACGCCGCGCCCCTGAAACTCCGCGACCGCCGCCTCGGCTTCGCGCGCCGAGGTGCGGTAGTTCACCACGATGTTGGCGCCACGCTCGGCCAGGCGCCCGGCGACGTGACGTCCCACCCGAATCGCGCCGCCGGTGACGACGACTGTGGCGCCTTGAAGATCCATGGGTGACTCGTTGGGGCGCAACCGCCGTGGTCGCGCCAAGAGGCAGTGCGGTCGCCTCTAACCTAGCATGGGTTCCGCGCGGGGCGACGTACGTTCCCGCACACGCCGGGAGCACACCGAATGCCGCAGCCGCGCACCGTGGCCGCGCTCGTGAGCGGCCTGGACAGCGCGATCATGGCGGGCCTGCTCACTGAGGAGTTCGACCGGGTGGCGCCGCTCTTCGTGCGGGCCGGTCTCAAGTGGGAAGAGGCCGAGCGAGACGCCCTGGAGCGATACTTCGAGGCCCTGGGCGACGCTTCCGTGCAGCCGCTGGTGGAGCTGGACCTCGGCGCGCGCTCGCTCTACGGCCGGCATTGGAGCACCGGCGGCGAGGACGTGCCCGACGCCAGCCGACCGGATGAGGAGTGGTATCTGCCGGGCCGCAACCTGCTGCTGCTGAGCACGGCGGCGACCTACGGCGCGATCCACGGAATCGAACACGTGGCCATCGGCAGCCTCGCCAGCAACCCGTTTCCGGACGCCCGGCCCGAATTCTTTCGCAGCCTGGAGCAGTCGGCGGGCCTGGCGCTGGACGCGCCGGTGCACATCCTCACGCCGCTGGCTGGCATGCATAAGGCGGAAGTGATTCGCGCCGGCGCCCATTTGCCCGTGCAACACGCGCTGTCATGCGCCGATCCGGTGGACGGCGGCCACTGCGGCGTGTGCGGCAAGTGCGGCGAACGCCGCCGCGGGTTCATCGACGCCGGCGTGAACGACCCCACCGGCTACGCGCGGCTCGGTCCGCTTTAGCCGTCGCCTCCGGGGCGGGTGGCCGACCAGAGCTGCTTGATGCCGGGACGGTCGACCTCCGGGAATGGGTTGAACGGCGTGCAGTCCGCAAGCACCAAACCCGCGTGCGTCAACGCCGTCCGCACCTCTCGGTCCTCGAACCACCGCGCCTGCAGAACCGACCGGCCGCGCTCGACGGATTCGCCGGACCGGCGCTCGATGGTCAGGTGCATGGCGACCCACGGTTCGTCGTGGTCCCAGGCGTAGCGCCGGTCGACCGTGAGCCCAGGTCCACGGTCGGTGCCCGGTTCTCGCCACAGCGCCTCGAATCCGTCCCGCGTGTTGAGGTCGAACACGAAGGCGCCGCCGGGACGCAGGTGCGCGGCGACGCGCGCGAAGGTCAGCGCCAAATCGCTTGGACCGCCGAGATGGTTGAGCGACGCGTAGAGGCACGTCACGGCATCGACGGGCTTGGGCAGATCGAACGAGCGCATGTCGGCGTGGACGAGCGCCACGGGATACCCGGCAGCCTCGGCCTTGGCCCGCGCGACGCCGAGCATGGCTTCCGACAGGTCGAGGCCGGTGACGGCGACGCCGCGCGATGCATGCAGCAGCGCGTGCGTGCCGGTGCCGCAGGCGACGTCGATCAAGTTTCGGGGCGGCCCACCCAGCAACTGCGCCAGGCGCTCGTCCACCCGCGGCGCGACGAGATGCGCGTACTCGGCCCCGTAGGTCTGCTGCCACTGGTCGTAGACCGAGGCGAACAGGATGTAGCCGTCGGCATCGGACGCGGCGTCCGCCTCCATCAAGGGAGTCAGCTGTCGCGCAGCCACTCCGGCACGAGGCCTTGCGCCAGGGCGTCGTCCCAGGCGACGTGCGACTCGGCGGCATTCTCGCCGCTGACGTTCGCGGCGATGAGCTGCGGCGCACGAATCGCGCCGTCGCGCACGGTCACGTTGCGGGCGACGATGGCCTCCGCAGCCCGCGTGGACACGCCGGCGTCGATGTCCTGGGCCTCGATCCGGGCGCCGCGAACGATGCGCGCCTGCACCGACTTGACGCGCAGCAGACCGATGACCTCGACCTCCTTGGGCGTGGTCAGCGTCGTGTTGGGGGCCTCGAGTCCTTCGGCGGCGAGCGCCGCATCCACGATGGTCGGTCCGTCCACGGTCAGCTCGTCGCCCTCGATGACGATGGTGAACCCGGGAAAGACGATGGGCGTCTCGACATGCGTCACGTCCGCCGGAATGCGGAGCTCCTGGCGGCCATCAACGGTCTCGACGTGGCACCCCGGCGGGACGATGGATCCCCGAGGGGAGCGCGCCGGCTTGACCTCCTGGTAGAAGACATCCCCGGTCATGAGCGTTGCCTCCTGCTCGTGGCGCGCGGCGCCGACATGGAACGCGTGACGCGCATTGAGCATAGACCGGGCGTGCGCCGCGCTCCACTCAACGCGCTAGGCACGGTCGAGCCATTCGTCCACCATGCGGGTCTGCTCCTCGGCGGACAGCCGGTAATCGCGGCCCGTCGCGGCGCGCTGGCGCGTGGTCTCGTGGAGACAGATGGCCGCGGCCACGGACAGGTTGAGGCTGCGCACCATGCCGACAATCGCGATGCTCATGACCTGATCGGCAGCGGCCAGCGCCTCCTCGGAGAGCCCGCGGTGCTCGTTGCCGAACAGCAGCGCGAGCCGAGGCGCCGTGAGGTCGGTTGCCGCGAGGTCGCACCCCTGCGGCGGCGGGGCGGCGGCGGCCAGCACGTGATCCGACGCCCGCAGCGCGTTTAGGCACTCGCCGGTCGAGTGGTGCACGGTGAAGCTGAGCCACTTGTTGGCCGAGGCGGACGAGGCCTTGCCGACGCGGCGCGGCTTGAAGGGCGCCTCGTGCTCGAACACGAGGTGGATCTGCTGCACGCCGAATGCGTCGCAACTTCGGAATACGGCTTCCGCGTTGTGCGGATCGTGAATGTCCTCGAGCACGACCGTCAGGCCGGCCTGGCGGGCCGCCGCCACGGACCGCAAGCGATCGATGCGGCGTGCGGTCGCCATGACGATCCTCCTCCGGCTACCGGGTCGATTCTGCCCTAGGCCGACGCCTCCAGCGCCGCGGGATTGATGCACCAGCGCGGCGGCTCGCCCGCCAGGACCCGCTGAATCTCCGCCGCCGCGTGCAGCGCCATTCGCCGGTTGGACTCCACCGTGAGTCCGGCAAAGTGGGGCGTCAGCAAGACGTTGGGCGCTTCGAGCAATGGACTCGAAACCGGCGGCTCGTCGGCGAAGACGTCGATCGCCGCCCCGGCGATGCGTTCGTCCCAGAGCGCCTCAGCCAACGCGGCCTCGTCCACCACCGGCCCGCGGCAGGTGTTGACCAGCACGGCGGTCGGCCGCATCGCGGACAGCGCCTCGGCGTCGATCAGGTGCCGCGTGGCCGGCGTCAGCGGTACGTGCAGCGACACCAGGTCGGCGCGTTGCAGCAGCTCGGGCAGCGTGGCCGTGAGCTCGATCCCCTCGTCCGCCACGTCCGCCGGCGTGAGATACGGATCGAAGATCAGCCCCCGCATGCCGAACCCGTGGACGAGCGCGTGAACCACCTTGCGCCCGATCCGCCCACCCCCCACAACGCCCGCCGTGCGTCCGTCCAGCTCGTGCACCGGGAGGATCATCGCCGGCCGCCACTTGCCCGCGCTCACGATGGCGTCCTGGACCGCCAGCCGCTTGAACGCGGCCAGCGCCGCCGTCACCGCGTGTTCGGCCACCGCCGTGGCGTTGGCCTCGGGCGTGAAGCTGACCGGAATGCCGCGCGCCGTCGCGTGATCCACGTCGATGGCGTCCACTCCCACCCCGTGTTTCTGGATGTGGCGCAGGCGCGGCGCCGCGTCGATGACCCGCGCCGTGATCGGCGCTACCCGCACCAGCATGGCGTCCACGCGCCTTGCCTTGCGCATGATGGCGCCTTCGTCGGGGGCGGCGGGCGTAACGACCCGGGCGAACCGATGTAAGTATTCGATTCCCGCCGGGTCGATCGACTCGGTCACCATCACCGTCGGGCGATCGGCGTCGGTCATGCTGCCGACCCGCCGGTCGCATGCATGAGTTCCGTGTATTTCAGGGCGTTGCCCGTGTTGAGCAGCACAACCGTTGCGTCGCGTGCAAGGTCGCCGCGATCGAGCAGCCGCCGCAGCGCCGGCAGCAGCGCGGCGCCCTCGGGACAGGCGAACACGCCTTCGCTCTCGGCCAGCTCCGACATGGCCGCCATCAGCTCGTCGTCGCTCACCGCGACCGCCGTTCCACCGGTCTCGCGGATGGCCCGCAGCACCAGCGCATGCGCGAAGGGCAGGGGCACCCGCAGCCCGGGCGCCACCGTGTGCGCATCGGCCACGCGCTCCGCCGTCGCGGCGTCCGCCTCCCACGCCTCCACGATGGAGGCGCATCCGGCCGCCTGCACGGCGATCAGCCGCGGCGGCGGACCCCTGAGCCAGCCCATCTCGTCGAGCTCGCGCATGGCCTTCCAGATGCCGATGAGTCCCACGCCGCCGCCGGTGGGGTAGAGCACGGCGTCCGGCGGCTTCCAGTCGAACGCTTCGGCGATCTCGAGCCCCATGGTCTTCTTGCCCTCGACGCGGTAGGGCTCGCGCATGGTGGAGGCGTCGAACCAGCCATGGCGCGCGGCGCGCTCGTTGACGATCCGCGCGGCGTCGCTGATGAGGCCGACGACCTCGGTGACGTCGGCGCCGTAGGCGGCGCACTCGGCCTTGATGGGCGGCGGCGTGTCAACCGGCATCACCACGTGGATCGGCAGGCCGGCAGCGGCGCTGTAGGCGGCCCAGGCGCTGCCGGCGTTGCCCGCGGTGGGGATGGCCAGCTCACGCACGCCCAGGGCCGCGGCGGCGGCGACCCCGACGGCGGCCCCGCGGGCTTTGAACGTTCCCGTCGGATTCGCGCCCTCGTCTTTCAGCCATAGATGGGGCATGGCGAGCCGCTTGCCAAGCCGCCGCAACGGCAAAAGGGGCGTGTCACCCGCGCCAAGGTCCGGTCCTCCACCCGCAGCCAGCGGTGGCAAAAGCTCGCGGAAGCGCCAGATGCCACGCGCCCGGCGGGTTACGTCATCCGGCGTGATGGCGCGCGAAACCTGGCGCAGGTCGTAGCGCGCGAGGAGCGAGTGCCCGCATTTCCCGCAGACCGTGTGGATCCGACGCGGGTCGTGCTCGCGATCGCACGCGCTGCACGATAGCGTCTCCAAGTAGTCATGCACTTGCGGTCTGCTCGACACCGGTCCCGAGGTCAGTTGCATCCAGCAGGCCGCGAGCGTATCGCACCACCATGACCCCGATCCGGATCGACTCCGGTCCAAGTCGCCGCGGGCCTACTAAACTTGGGGACGCGCGAGTGGATGTGCCGGCTCCAGCCGGCGTGAGGAGCATGACCCCTGAGCACGCTATCCGTGGTGGGCACGGGCTATGTGGGGCTGACCGTGGGCGCGTGCTTCGCGGACCTCGGACACGAGGTGACCTGCCTGGACATCGACGAGGCGAAGATCGAGTCGCTGCGCGCGGGACACGTGCCGATCTACGAGCCGGGCCTGGAAACGTTGATCGATCGCGGCGTGCGCGCGGGCCGGCTGCGATTCTCCACCGACTACGACGAGGCGATTCCCGGTCGCGAGTTCATCTTCATCGCCGTCGATACGCCGACCGGCGCGGCCGGGGAGGCCAGCCTGGCGGGTGTCGACGCGGCCGTTTCGTCGCTCGCGTCCCGCATGACGGCCGGCGCGACGGTCGTCACCAAGAGCACCGTGCCCCTGGGCACGGGCGACCTGATCTCGCGCATCCTGCGCGAGCATGGGGCCGACGACTTTCCGGTGGTATCGAACCCGGAATTCCAGCGCGAGGGGTCGGCGATCCAGGACTTTCTCAAGCCGGATCGGGTCGTGATCGGCTCGGGCGACGAAGCCGCCGCGCGGCGCGTGGCGGAGCTGTACCGGACGTTCGACTGCCCCATTATCATCACCGACCTGCGCACCGCCGAGATGATCAAATACGCCTCCAACGCCTTCCTGGCCACGCGCATCTCGTTCATCAATGAAATGGGCGCCATCTGCGAGGCCCTGGGCGCAGACGTCGAGGTCGTCGGGCACGGCATGGAACTCGATCGTCGGGTCGGCCGCGGGTATCTGAACGCCGGCATCGGCTGGGGCGGAAGCTGTTTCCCCAAGGACGTGCGCGCGCTCGAGCACATGGCCCTGGTGCACGGCTGCCACCCGCAGCTGCTGCGCGCGGTGATGGAGATCAACCGGGACGCGCGGCATTCGGCGGTGCGCAAGCTGCGCGATGGGCTGGAAGATCTGCGCGGCCGCACGGTGGCCGTGCTCGGCCTTTCGTTCAAGCCGAACACCGACGACGTGCGCGACGCCCCGGCGGTGGACATCATCCATCTGCTCACGGGCGAAGGGGCCGAGGTGCGCGCCTACGACCCGGTCGCCGGACCGCGAGCGCTGGAGGAGCTGGGCGACCGCATGACGCTGACGGCGTCACCGCTCGAGGCGGCGCAGGGCGCCGACGCGGTGCTGATCACCACCGAGTGGAACGAGTTCCGGGAACTCGACTGGGCCGCGATGCGGGCGGCGATGCGCGGCAATGTGCTGGTGGACGGCCGCAACATGCACGACCCCGCGCGCATGGCCCAGCTTGGGTTCGCCTACTACGCCATGGGTCGCTCGCCGCGTGCGGCGGCCCACGAGACGATGGCCTCCGTGGCCGGCGGCGCGTAGGCGGCGATGCGGCGACTGCCGCGGCTGACAGCCACGCGCCCAAACCCGCCCCACGCGGCGGCTCGCTAGGCCAAGCGGCGCATGCAGGACTCGGACCGAACGGTTGGACGCGGCAGCGAGCTGTTCGTCGGCATGCTGGTGGTGGCGTTTCTGGTGTTCCTGCTGTGGTTTCTGCTGCTCCGGCCGGAAGATCCCAGTACGGCCGAGCCCGTGCCGACGCAGTCGCCGGTGGTGAGCCCGACGGCGATCAACGACGACGTCAACCGGGCGTACGAAGAGGTCATCGCGACGCCGACGCCCAACCCCACTCCGACGGCGACGCCGGTGGCGCGCCCCACGCCGACCCCCACGCCAGCCGTCTACACGGTGCAGGCCGGCGACACGCTCTCGGCCATCGCGGGGCGATTTGGATTGACGGTGGAAGAGCTCGTGCAAGCCAACCGGCTGGTAGATCCCGACAGCCTGCAGATCGGTCAGCAGATCACCATTCCGTCGGAATAGCCGCGCCCGCGGCGCCCACCGAGTGATGCGCGCACCCGCTCGCACGCACCGCGCCCTCGCCATCGCCGCCCACGTGCTGTTTTGGATGTCGCTCTACGTCTACGTGCCCGTGCTGCCGACGTATGCCCGCGACCTGGGGGCTTCGCTGGGGATGGTTGGGCTGATCGTCGGCGCCTATGGCCTGACGCAGCTCCTCTTGCGCATTCCGATTGGGGTGTGGTCGGACCGCGTGGCGCTCCGCAAGCCGTTTCTGATTGGCGGCATGCTGGCCAACGCGGCGGGGGCGGCGGCGCTGGCCGTATCGCCCATGGCCTGGCTGCTGGTCGTCGGGCGGGCGGTCACCGGCCTGGGCGCGTCGACGTTCGTGATCGCCTCGGTGCACCTGGCCGAGTTCTTTCCCAGTCGCATGGTGGCGCGGGCGACCGGCATCGCCGTGGGGCTGAGCGCCGCCAGCCAGGTCGTGATCATGTTGATCGGCGGCGCAGTGGCCGAGGCCAGCACGGTTGGCGCGACGTTCTGGGTCGCCGTCGGGCTTGGCTTGGCCGGGGTCGTCGTGCTGCTGCCGCTGCCGGACCACGCGCGCGCGCCGCAGGAACAACCGCCGCAGGTCCAGGCGCTGGCACGCGCGGGCACGCGGCGCAGCACACTGGTGGCCGCGACGCTTGCCGCCCTGCTGCAATACGCGCAGTTTGGCCTCACGTTTGCCTTCGTGCCGCTTTGGGCGGATTCGCTCGGCGCGAGCAACTTCGACCTCGGGCTGCTCGGGACCGTCGCCGTCACGGCCAACGGTCTCGGCGCGCTGGTCCTGGTGGTGGCCGGGGCGCGGCTGAACGGCCGCCTGGCCGCCGTGTTCGGGTTTCTCCTCACGGCGATTTCGAGTCTGCTGATCCCGGTTCTGCCGAACCTGGCGGTGCTCACCCTGGTGCAGGGGATCGGGGGGTTCGGCCGCGGGCTGGTGTTCCCGGCGCTGATGGCGCACAGCATCGAGCGCGCGGCTCCCGCCGAACGCGCCACGGCGATGGGTGTGTTTCAGGGCGTCTACGCGCTGGGCATGTTCCTCGGCCCCGTGAGCGCGGGCGTGCTGGGCGAGTGGCTGGGGCTTGACCGCGTCTTCCTGCTGATCGGTGCGCTGATGGTCCTGGGGGCGCTGGCGGCGGCCCGATACGTGGCGCACGGAGACGACCGGTTGTAGCAACAAATATGAAGCAATGTGGGATGCCGCAGAAGGACCGCGAGGATTTTGTTCCCAAATCCCATAGACGATGAATGTGGGGCGTGCTAGCATTCCGCCCCCGCGAACGGCGGGACTTCTGCGAGGTGCGTGGTGCGGCGCAAGCTGCAAAAGCGAGCGTTTCGCGATATCGACCGTGGCGCCCTGGGCGCGATGCTATTCAGCGCCCGCAAGCGCAAGCGCCTGACGCAAGCTGAGCTGGCCAGCCGCATCGACCGCGACCGTCCGTGGGTGAGCGACGTCGAGACGGGCAAGATCCTGCACGTGCCGGACAACGACCTGGACGCGGTGGCGGAGATTCTTGGCCTGGAAGTGGCGATGCTCCGCCGGGCCCGCGCCCAGTCTGCCCCGCGCGGGGCGGGCGCCTCGCCGGCGGCGAGCGGGACCGTCGATCGCGGCTGCGGCATGTGCGGTGCGTCCAATCCCTGGGACGCCCGGTTTTGCGTGAACTGCGGCGAGCGCCTGCCGCTGGAGGCGGTCTGCGAGACCTGCGGCCGCATCATTCGCGCCGACTCGCGCTTTTGCGCCTACTGCGGCGAGGCGGTGGCCAGCGCCATGCCGGCGACGCAGGCGTAGTCGCATTCATCCACGCGAAGCCGCCAAACTGCGGGCGAGTCATATACTGCGAAACGGGACGCACGCAAACGAAGGGGCACGCGACCATGACTGAAGGTGCGACGAACGGGGCCCAGCGGCACAATGCGCCCCTTCGCATCACGATCGAAATCGACCGACCGCAGGTCGGGCTGGGCAAGGCGAGCGGCCACATGCGCGGCGCCGTCCGCGAGGTGCTGCTGAGCCTGCGCGAAGTGCTGGACGCCGGCATCCAGACGCTCGATCCGTCGGAGCGCAAGGCCTCCGCCGCCGAGCAAATCAAGATCGAGTAGCTCAGCACAGTCCAGCCGAATGCCGGCCGGCGATCCGGCACCGCGACCTAGTGTGAAGTCGCCTGAATACCGTCGGCTTTTGTGACGATTCCAACCGACGCGGCCGCCGGCCGGGCCTAAGGTTGGGGTGCTTGGATATCTCACCTCCCCTCAGGGGCGAGCAATGGTGGCCGACACGGCCGACAATCTGACGCACGCAACCGACGCCGACTTCCAACAGGAAGTCCTCGAGGCGGACGGCCTCGTGATCGTCGACTTCTGGGCCGAATGGTGCGCGCCGTGTCGTATGCTCGCGCCGATATTCGAGAAGCTGGCCGGCGAGTTCGCCGGACGCCTGAAGTTCGTGAAGGTGGACGTTGACGCAAGCCCCGACGCGCCGAACGACCACGGCGTTCGCGGCATCCCGACGCTGATCATCTTCCGAAACGGCCAGGAAGTCGATCGAGTCGTGGGCGTCCTGCCGGAAAGTCGCCTGCGGGCACAGCTGGAGGGTCACCTCCAGCCCGCCTAGGCGCCTTCCCGGACTTCATCCGGGTGCAAGGCCTCCGCCCGGCCTTGCACCCGGATTTCTTTAACTCCGGTCCGGGATGCGCCACGCGGCGCGCGCGGTGCGGCTGAAGATCCATTCGCGGTCGCTGTCGGTCAGCCACGGCAACTCCCAGGCGGACGTGAAAGCCTGCCCATACGTCGCGTGGGCCAAACAAACCGGCCAGTCGCTGCCCCACATCACCCGCGAGGCGCCGAAGGCGTCGAGCATGCACTGGATGAACGGTCGGGCCCGCAGGTAGGGAAAGGCGTCGCCGGTGTTGTGGGGATAGCCCGAGAGCTTGACGTAGACGTTGGGCAAGCGGGTCAGGTCCAGCAGATTCTCCAGCGAGTCGGGATCGTCGTAGTCCGGAAACCCCAGGTGATCGATGACCACGGTGACGTCCGGATGCCGGGTCGCCATGACCGCCGCCTGGGGAAGCTGGCGCCACTGGATGAGCAGCCCGATGGTGGCGCGCGTCTCGGCGGCGGCCTCCCAGAGCGGGTCCTGCGAGCGGTCGTCCAGCCAGCGCGTCGCGGGATCCTCGGTCGCCGCCAGGCGAATTCCCCGGTAGCCGGGCCGCTGCATAAGCTCCCGCAGTTGCCGGGGCGCCTCGCCGTCCATCGGATTCACGCGCCCGGCAACGACGAAGCGATCCGGATGAGCCTCGGCGGCCTGCGCCAGGTAGGCGTTGTCCCACAGATAGAGACGCGGCTGAATCAGCACCGTCCAGGCCACGCCGCCGACCTCGTCCTGCGCCGCGAAGAGATCCGCCGGCGACGCCTCCTGTTCCGTGTCGAAGTTGGAGTCCGGGTGCTTCGGAAAGCGCGGATCGCGGACGGTCCAAACGTGGACGTGCGACTCAACCAGATGCATGATCTCAGTCCTTCAGCCGGGTTGGCGCATGATGGCAGGCTGGAGACTGGCCTGCCGCCACGAGTCACCTACGATAGCGACAGTTGTCAGTAGCCGGTGGCCCAGGCAGGCTGCGCGCAGCCTGGGAAAGCGATGACCAAGCTTCCGAAACAACCCAAACAACTGCCCCAAAGGCCCGCGCGGGCCCGGTCGCGCCCACCTCACGCTGCACGCAGCGCGGGCCACCAACGTACTCCCGACCCTGCTGCACAGTCCCCGCTCGTTGTTGCAGGCGTTGTCTTGGACCTCACCGCCGAGGAGATCGTCGACCTCGTGCGTGAGGGGCGCGAACGCCGCGGCTGATCCGCTCGCACTGAGGATCCGCGCTGCACGCAGCGTGGGCCACCGAACCAAGCTTCATGGGCCCTGGATTCTCGCTCCGTATCACGTACGGGGCAGGCTCTTCGCGGGAATGACGAGACGTCTGCCGTGTGGCCCAGCGGCCAACGGCTACAACAGCAGGTACGGCTGCTCGATGAGCTCCCGGATACGGGCGAGGAAGCGGGCGGCGGGGGCGCCGTCGATGACGCGGTGGTCGAAGGTGAGGCTGAGGGTGACCGAGAGCTGCGCGACGACCTCGCCGTCGCGGGCCACGGCCTTCTCGCGCAGCGCGCCGACGCCCAGGATGGCGGACTCCGGCGGATTGAGCACCGGGGTGAAGGCGTCGATGCCGTAGAGCCCCAGGTTGGTGATTGTGAAGGTGCCGCCGGTGATGTCGTCCAACTGGAGCTGGTTGGCCCGAGCGCGGTCGACCACGCCGCGCACGTCCGAGGCAATCTCGACCAGCGACTTGCGGTCCGCCTGCTTGACGTTGGCCACCACCAGGTCGCCGCCGGCCTCGATGGCGAGACCCACGTTCACCGAATCGTGCAACTGGATAGCGTCGCCTACCAGGCTGGCGTTGGCGCGGGTGTGCTCGCGCAGCGCGTGGGCGCAGACGCGGATGAGCAGGTCGTTGTAGCTGATCTTGAAGCCCAGGGTCGGCTCGTGGCGGGCGGCCAGCTCGGTGCGCAGCTCGTGGAAGCGGCGGCCGTCGGCCTCGGTGATCAGCGTGACCTGTGCGGTCTGCTGCAGGCTCTGGAGCATGCGCTCGGCAATGACCTTGCGCACGCCGGTGACCGGGATGGTCGAGCCGGCGGCGGGTTCGCCGGTCGCGGCGGCCACGGCGGGCATCGGCGCGGCGGGCGCCGGGGCAATTGCCGGCGCCACGGCGACGGCCGGTGCGACCACCGGCGCGGCGGCCGCAGCCTCCCGCACGTCACGTTCGATGACCCGTCCGCCGGGCCCGCTGCCGACCAGGCCGGCCAGCGCTACGCCTAGTTCACGAGCAATGCGCCGGGCCAGGGGTGAGGACTTCACACGTCCGTCGGCGGCCGCGGGAGCCACTGCAACCGCAGGGGCCGGGACGGGCGCCGGGGCGGGCGGTGGCGCCGCCGGAGCCGGAGGCGGCGCGGCGGGCGCTGGGGCTGGAGCGGGCGCCGGGGCCGGCTCAGGCGCGGCGGCTGGCGGCGCCGCCTCAGGTGCGGGCGGCTCCTCGCCGGGTTCCAGGATGTAGGCCAGGGTGCCCTGCACGGGCACGGCGTCGCCGGGCTGCGCGGCAATTCCGCCGAGCACGCCGTCCTCCGGCGCCTCGACGGTAGCGTTGATCTTGTCGGTCTCGAACTCGAGGATCGGCTGACCCTTGGTCACCGTGGCCCCGTCCTCCACAAGCCAACTGCTGACGATGCCTTCTTCCATCGTCATGCCCATCAAGGGCATGAGGACCGGGGTGGCCACGGATGGGTCCTTTCGTTGAGGCTGGGGCTAGCGGGAGCCTTGCAGCGACTCTCGAACGGCCGCGGCGATCCGCTCCGGGTCCGGGATGGCGCCCTTTTCGAGCGGCTCCGAGAACGGAATGGGCGAGTGCGACCCGGCCACCCGCAGCACGGGCGCATCGAGATCGTCGAAGCCATGCTCCTGGATCTGGGAAGCGATCTCGGCGCCAAATCCGCCGAAGCGCGCCGCCTCGTAGACCACGACGGCGTGATTCGTCTTGTGCACGGAGGCCAGGATGGTGTCCACGTCGAGCGGATAGAGCGTGCGGACATCGACGACTTCGACATCGATGCCCTCGCCGGCCAGCTGCTCGGCAGCCTCCAGCGCGTAGTGCACCTGGCGCGCGTAGGTCACGACGCTGACATCGCTGCCCTCGCGCTTCACGTCGGCCATACCCAGCGGGATGGTGTATTCATCCTCGGGCACGGGGCCGCGCATGGAATAGATGGCCTTGTGCTCGAAGAATATGACCACGTTGTCCTCGCGGATGGACGACTTCAGCAGGCCCTTCGCGTCGTGTGGCGACGAGCAGGTGACCACTTTGAGCCCGGGCACGTGCGCGAACCAGGCTTCGAGGCTCTGCGTGTGCTGCGCCGCGTTGCCGGTGCCGGCGCCGAAGGGCGCGCGGTAGGTGATGGGCAGCTTGGCGGCGCCACCGAACATATAGCGGTTCTTGGCGGCCTGATTGACGATCTGGTCCATGGCGATGCCCATGAAGTCCGAGTACATGAACTCGGCCACGGGCCGGCAGCCGGTGACAGCGGCGCCAACCGCCGCGCCGCCGATGGCCGCCTCGGAGATTGGCGTGTCGATGATGCGCGCCTCGCCCCACTTCTCCAGCAGGCCGGCGGTGACGTTGTAGGCCCCGCCCCAGATGCCGACCTCTTCGCCCATGACGAAGACGTTGGGGTCGCGGGCCATCTCCTCGTCCAGGGCTTCGTGCAGCGCCTGGCTCATGAAGATCTGGCGGGTGGCGGCTTCGGCCGGGGCGTCGGGTGCGCTCGTGACAGCCATGGCTAGACGTACACGTCCTGTTCGATGGCGTCCAGCGTGGGCCAGGGGCTGGCCTCGGCAAACTCCTCGGCCTGCGTGATGGCTTCCTCGACCTCGTCGTCGATCGCCTGCATCTCGGCTTCGGTCAGCGCCTTGGCCTCGAGGACCGCCCGCTTGAACCGTTCGATGGGATCGCGCGCGATCCACTTGGCGATCTCTTCTTCGTCGCGATACCCCTTGGAGTCGTGGATGGTGTGGCCCTTCTGGCGGTAGGTGACGGCCTCGATCAGTGTGGGGCCTTCGCCACCGCGGGCGCGGTCGATGGCCACCTTGGCCCGCTCGTAGACCTCGAAGATGTCGTTGCCGTCGATGCGCTCGCTCGGCATGCCGTAGGCCGGGCCGCGGTCGCCCACCGGCGCGGCGTTGGCGTATTCGGTGTGGGTGGCCATGCCGTACTGGTTGTTCTCGCAGACGAAGACCACCGGCACGTTGAGCACCGAACCCATGTTCACGCCTTCGTGGAAGGCGCCGGTGGGTCCGGCGGCGTCACCGAAGAAACAGACGGTGACCTTGCCGTCGTTGCGCAGCTTGGACCCCAGCGCGGCGCCCACGGCGATGGGCACGCCCGCGCCGACGATGCCGTTGGCGCCCAGGTTGCCGCTGGCCACGTCGGCGATGTGCATCGAGCCGCCCTTGCCGCCGCAGTAGCCGGTGGTGCGTCCGTAAAGCTCGGCCATCATCTTGTCCAGGCGCGCGCCCTTGGCGATGCAGTGGCCGTGACCGCGGTGCGTGCTGGTGATGAAGTCACCCTCGTTCAGCGCGGCGCAGACGCCGGTGGCCGTCGCTTCCTCACCGATGTAGAAGTGCAGCGCGCCGCGCATCTTGGCCGCGCGATAGGCCACCTCGGCGGCCTCCTCGAAGCGGCGGATGCGGCGCATGGTGCGGTACATCCACAGCAGGCGTTCTTGACTGAGGCCGGCCGGCGAGCCGTTGGACGAAGCGATGAGGGTGTCCTCGGATGGTTGAGCGGGTGAATGCGCCCGCTGCCGAAGGCGCCGAAGTATATCACCGGCCATCCGCGCGGCGGCCCGCCCTCGCATCCCGGAATGTTCGATGCCCCGGACCCGGCTCGGTCCGCGGCGGCGCCCGAAATCGCCGCGAGGTGCGGCCGTGCGGCGGACGTTGAACCGGCTAGACGAGACTCGCGACGAAGTCCCCGGCTTCCGAGGTGGACATGCCCATGCGGCCGGCGCTCATGGATTCGAAGCGTCCGCTCTCCAGCGCCTTGACGACGGCGGACTCGACGCGCTGGGCGGCCGCGTGCTCGCCGATGTCGTCCAGCAGCATCTGCATGGCGTTGATGGCCGCCAGCGGGTTGATGACGCCCTGCCCGGTGTACTTGGGCGCGGAGCCGCCGATGGGCTCGAACATCGACACGCCCTCGGGATTCACGTTGCCGCCGGCCGCGATGCCCATGCCGCCCTGAATCATCGCGCCCAGGTCCGTGATGATGTCGCCGAACAGGTTCTCGGTGACGACGACATCGAACCACTCGGGGTTCTTGACCATCCACATCGTGGCGGCGTCGACGTGCGCGTAGTCGCGCGTGATTTCGGGGAAGTCGGCGTCGCCGATCTCGTTGAAGGCTCGCCACCACGTGCCGTGCACGTAGGTCAGCACGTTGGTCTTCGCCACCAGATGCAACTGGTTGGTTCGCGCGCGGGCGCGGGTGAGCTCGAAGGCGTAGCGCACGCAGCGCGACGCACCGTGATAGGTGGTGCAGTGAATCTGCGTGGAAACCTCATTCGGCGTGCCGGCGTACTGCACGCCGCCCATGCCGGTGTAAATGCCCTCGGTGTTCTCGCGCACGATGATGAAGTCGATGTCCTCGGGGCCCTTGCCCGCGAGCGGCGTCTCCACGTTGGGATAGAGCTTCACCGGCCGCAGGTTGATGTATTGGTCGAGCTCGAAGCGAATCCGCAGCAGGATGTTCTTCTCAAGAATGCCGGGCAGCACCTCGGGGTGACCGATGGCGCCAAGGAAGATGGCGTCGAATTGGCGCAGGTCGTCGATGGCGCCGTCCGGCAACGTTTCGCCGGTGCGCAGATAGCGCTCGCCGCCGAAGTCGAGGGTGGTGGTGTCGTAGGTGAATCCGCCAACCTGGGCGGCGGCCTCGAGCACCTTCAGTGCCTCGGCGGTGACCTCCGGTCCGGTGCCGTCACCCGGAATCAGTGCGATGTTGTGCATGCCAGCCTGTCCCCATTCGCCCGCAGGGGCGGGCGCGCGCCTTAGGATACTTGGCGCCGGTCGATGGCCTAGAAATGCTTTGTAAAGGCCCATCGATTCGATCCCGATCCGTTCGCCCTGAGCTTGTCGAAGGGCCGTTCATGGTTCGACAGGCTCACCACGAACGTCTTGTGGCGCGCTTCAGGGGTTCATTCAGAGATTTCCTAGACCGCGGCCCAGAACTCGGGCGCCACGGTCAGCCGCAGCTCTTGCACGTCGGCATGGGCCACGCGACGGCGCATGTCGTCCATGATCTGGGGCAGGTACATCGCCACGATCTGGGCAGACGCATTCGATCGGCAGGCCAGAATCGCGGTCGTCCCCACGTACCCGGCCGGCTGGCAGCGAGCGGCCGCGTCGTCGCCCAAGACGGCCTGCAGGGCGCCTTCGATCGCTTGGGTGGTGTCGAGTCGACGGCGGCCGTAGCGCATGTCAGAGCGCTCGCCGAGCTCGGCCAGCAGATCGGCGAGCGGCCGCGCCTGGCCCGATCTACGCCGGCGCATGCGGGGCCCGAATGCGACCGCGTTCGACGACCAGATGCGTCGCGCGGTCGAGCAGCGGCGCGTCCAGCCCGGCCGGATCGGCGGTGGTGACGATGGTCTGCGCCGACGGTGTGAGGCGTTCCAGCAGCAGGCGCCGGTGGTGCGGGTCCAGCTCGGCCGCCACGTCGTCGAGCAGCAGCACCGGCCGCTCGCCGGTCCGGCGCTGGGCAAGCTCGAATTGGGCCAACTTGAGTGCCACCCCGGCCAAGCGTAGCTGGCCGCGCGAGCCGAAGCTGGCCAGCGGGTGCGTGCCCAGGTGGAGCGCGAGGTCGTCGCGATGCGGCCCCAGGCTGGTCACCCCACGCTCGACGTCGCCGATCCGCGCCTGGCGCAGGGCCTCCGCATGCTCCGCGGGATCCGCGGCCGTCGCCGTGGCGGCGTAGCTGACGGCAAGCGTTGAATCGTCGGTGATCTGCGCATACTCCGCCGCGAGCAGCGGTTGCATGGCTTGCACGAAGTCTGTGCGCCGCTGGACGACCCGCACCGCAAGCGGGGCGAGACGCGCGTCCCAGAATTCCAACTCCGGCGGCCGGCCCTGCCCGGCGCGAATGCGGCGCAGGAGCGCGTTGCGCCGCGTGAGCACAACGTCGTAGTCCGCCAGCGCCGCCACGTAGTCACGGTCGAGCTGCGCCAGCGCCATATCCAGCCACCGCCGCCGCTCGCGCGGCGGCCCGGTGAGCAGCGTCAAGTCCGCCGGCGCAAAGCTGACGGCTTGCAGGCGGCCCGGCAGATCGGCCAGGCGTCGGGCGGCGCCGCCGATGCGCACCCGGCGGCGCACACCGCCGCCCGCGCTCGTCCGAGCAACCACGAGCTCCAAGTCCTCCTCCCCGGACGCCGCCCGGACCTGCGCCCGGATCCGCGCGAAGGGCGCCTCGTCGGGCGCGTCCACGTTGATCCAGGCGGCTTCGGGCCCGCCGCGCATGCTGCGGCCGGTCGCCAGGATGTGCACCGCGTCCAGCAGATTGCTCTTGCCCTGGGCGTTGCCCCCTTGCACGACGAGCGGGCCGACCGGCAACTCGAGATCAAGCCGGGCGTAGTTGCGAAAGTTGAGCAAATTCAGCGTGACGACATGCATGAGACGGGGGAGCGGCAACCTGCGCCGTGAAGAGCCGGATGCGCGATTGTCCACCCTTCACGCAAATCAGATCGGCGACTCGACTCCGTCGTTGGCGGCCGCCTGGCGGATGGCGCGGCGCGTCGCCGCCAGCGACCCCCACGCATCCGCGGCCACGCGGCGCAGCTCGTAGCGGCGGTCCAGCGAATGCGCCGTGCCGGACACCGTCGTGACCGCCGCGCGGTAGCCGGAGTCGCGCACGAGCTGGATCACGTCGTCGTCGTAGAGTCCATTCGGATAGGCGAAGTAGTCGACGCCGTCGACATCGCGCTCAAGATCGGCCCGCGACAGCACCACCTCCGCCTGCGCCGCGCCCAGGTTTTGCCTGATCAGGGACGGCAACCGGGCGTGGTTCAGTGTGTGTGAGCCGACGGTCATGCCGGCGGCACGCACGTCGCGTATCTGGTCGATGGTCATGTGGCCTTGCCCATGGCGGTCGAATCCCGGCAGGACGAAGAACGTGGCGGGGACGCGCAGCTCGAGCAGGACGGGCAGCGCGTCGTGATACTGACCCAACCACCCGTCGTCGAAGGTGAGCACGAACGCGCGCGGCGGCAGCGTGGCCCAACCCTCGATGGCCGCGATCAACTGGTCGAACGAGATCGGCTCCAGGCCCTCGTCGAGCAGGGCGGTGAGGTGATCGCGAAACGCGTCCGCGCCGCGCGTGTGGTGATAGGTGAGCACGGGCGCGATCACCGGCTCGGGCGTTGAAACCACCGGTCGGTCGATGGGCGACGGTTCGCCTTCGCCGCGGGCGCGCTCGTCGACGGTGAGTCCGACGTACAGTTCGCCAAGATTTCCGCGCACCGGTCGCCGGGTTCCGGGCGACACTGGCATGAGCCGCACGATCTCGCGCTGAAACAGCTGGGTCGGAGCGCCGCGCCAGGTGATCGGCGCGCCCACGCTGGCGCCCGCGCGGGCGCGGAGCTCAGGCGTTTCCACCGCGGCCTCGAAGACGCCCAACGACTCGGGCGCGGCGTCCGCACCGGCCAGCGCACGGGCCAGGTGTTCGCCCAGGTTCGTGCGCCGCGGCACGCCGACGGGCCATGGCGTCGAGCGTCCGGGCGCTTCCAGGCGGCCGTGCGTGAAGTATTGGAGGAGAGTGTCGTCGACGAACACCCCCGGCGTCAGGGGATAGCCGAGGTGCCGGGCGGCGCCGGCGCTGCGATAGGCGTGGAGAAACGCCGCCTCGACGGGAATGCCGCTCAGCCCGCGCCAACGCTCGACGTGGTCTTGCGAATCGTCGCGGTCGCCAGCCACGAGTCAGCCTGCGAGGCCGCGAGCGAGCCCGGCAGCAGCGCCGCTGGGCCTGCGCCTAGCTCGGCAGCGCGCCACTCTGCGCGGCGACCTGCGCGCGGTAGCCGTCGGCCAGGTTCTCCGCGTCGGTTACGGCGGGGTCGGGCTCGAATTGGCCCCGAGCGGCCTGGACGACCGCGCGCAGGTTGGCGTCGGACACCTGGGGCGGCACGGCGCACTCGGGCGCGATGATGTCGACCCCGGCGGCCAGCAGGTCGTCGATCTCCACCGCCACATCCTCAGGACGGCCCGTCAGTAGGGTGATGAAATTGCTCGCGTTGCCCACCAGCTTGTAGTCGCCGACGGTCTTTTTGGCCTCGTGGGGATTGTTTTCGGTGGCGAAGTGGAAGGCCTCGAAACCGGCTTCGGTGATGTAGGGCATGCGGTCGATGGTCTTGCCGCAGCAGTGGAGAATCACCGGCCCCTCGATCAGGGGGGTGATCTTCTGGTGCACCGGCAGCAGAAAGTCGCGGTAGGTCTCGGCGCGCACCAGGTCGCCGGTGGAGTGGTCGGCGAGCGTGATCACGTCGGCGCCGGCCTCGAGCTGCGCGTTGGCGAACATGACCGACACGTGCCGCAGCCTGTCGAGCACCTGGTGCACGTAGTCGGGGTCAAGGATCACGTTGATCAGGAATTCCTGCGGCCCAAACATGTGATAGGCCAGCGTCCACGGGCCCATGACCTTGCCGACGATGCCGGCGTCGGGGTGGTCGGCGCGGAGGATCTTGATTGCGTCGATGATGGCGCGCGACTCGCGGCGCTCCAGAAAGTCATCGGGAATCACGATGTCGTCGGGAGTGACCCAAGGAGGGGGCGGCTTCACCGCCGGCATGCGGGGGCCGGTGATGATCTTGCCGCTGGACTTGTCGAACTCCCAGGGGTCCGAGCCCCAGTCGATCGTCGCGCCGAGAGCGGCCGCGCCCATGATGATGCAGAAATAGGGAGCGATGGTGTCGAAGCCGAGATCGGTGTAGCTGCGTTCGGCGAGCAGCGCCACGGCTTCGGCGGAGTAGTGGGCCTCGGGCCACTCGATGCCGAGCAGGCGCATCTGCTCGTAGGTGGCCAGTGAGGTGGGGCTGCCCACGGCGATCACGTCGGTGGGCTTGCCGAGCAGCGCGTTCACGTAGCGTTCGCGGCCGGTCATCGTCTCCGCGCCGTTGGTCGCAGTCATTTGGCACTCCCGGTCTGCCACCCGCCCACGCCTTGCCGTGGCCAGTATAGGTGGGAGTGCGCGGCGCTCCGGTGCACGGTGGCGCGTAAATCAATTGCCCGTTAGCATCGTGTAGCTCCGCGAGAGGCTGCGGAGCACTTGCCGACATGAACACTTTGACGCCATACCCCACCATCAACCTATCGGAGGCTAGCCATGGCTGCCCCGCTGATAGCGATCATCGCCGGCGTGGCGATGCTCGCCCTGGGGCTCGTGGCGGGCTACTTCTATCAAGTTTGGCTATCCGGATCACGCATGCGCGCCCTGGCGCAGCGGGTCGAGGAGGAGCTGAAGGCCGCCGAAGCCCAGCAACGAGCCCTGATCGAGACGACAACGCGAAATGCGCGCCAAGCCTGGGAAGCGGGCGAGCGCGAACTGGCCGACCGTCGCCGCGAAATGCAGCGCCACGAACAGCGCGCGCAGCAGCGGGACGAGCGACTGGAGGCGCGCGCCGGGGCGCTTGAGGAGCGCGAGCGCGCGTCGCTGGCCCGCGAGGCCGAGCATGACGCCGCCCGTCGCCAGCTCGAGGCCGACGCGCAGGCGCAGGAAGCGGCGCGCCAGGAGCACCTGGCGGCGTTGGAACGCGCGGCCAGCCTGACGCGGGAGGAGGCCCGCGAGGAGCTGGTGCGCAGCATCGAGCAAGAGGTGACCGCCGACGCCGAGCAGATGGTGCGGCAGGTCGAGGCCGACGCCAAGGAGCGGGCGGAAGCCCGCGCGCGCTGGCTCGTGGGCCTGGCGCTGCAGCGCGTGGCCGCGTCTCACACCACCGAAGTCACGACTTCGGTCGTCGATCTCAAGAACGACGACATGAAGGGACGGATTATCGGACGCGAGGGCCGTAACATTCGCGCCCTGGAAGCGGCCACCGGGGTCGACGTGATCATCGACGACACGCCCGAAACCGTGGTGCTCTCCGCCTTCGACCCGGTGCGGCGCGAGGTGGCTCGCGTGGCGCTGCGGCGGCTGACCGAGGATGGCCGCATCCACCCGGCGCGCATCGAGGAAGCCGTGGCCAAGGCCCAGTCCGAAGTCACGGAAATCATCGCCCAGGAAGGCGAACGGGCCGCGTTCGACGCCAAGATCACCGGGCTGCCGCCCGAGATCCTGCGCTACATGGGGCGCCTGCGCTTCCGCCACAGCTACGGACAGAACGTGCTGAGCCACTCCGTGGAGGTGGCGCTGCTCGCGGCGACCATGACGAGCGAGGTTGGCGGCGACGTCGAGTTGGCACGCACGGCCGGATTCGTGCACGACATCGGCAAGGGCATCGACCACGAGGTGGACGGCCCGCACGCGCTGATCGGCGGCGAGCTGCTGCGCCGCCACGGGGTGAGTGAGGACGTGGCGCACGCCGCGGAGGCCCACCACTTCGAGGTCGAGTTGCGCAGCTTCGAGGCCTTCGCCGTGGCGGCGGCGGACGCGATCTCGGGCTCACGCCCCGGAGCGCGCCGCGAGACGGTGACGCGCTATCTCCAACGCCTGGAGAAGCTGGAGGAGATCGCGCGCTCGTTCGACGGCGTCAAGTCCTGCTATGCCATCCAGGCCGGGCGCGAATTGCGCGTGATGGTGCAACCCAGCTCGGTCGACGAGTTGGGCGTGCACCGCCTGACGCGGGAGATCGCCGACCGCATCCAGGAGTCGCTGGAGTACCCCGGACAGATCAAGATCACGGCCATCCGAGAAACGCGCGCGGTCGAGTACGCGAAGTAGCGGCCGCTGGATTCCCGCCTCCGCGGGAACGACGGACGGGTGTGGGAGTGACGGGGGGACCACACCTGCCGTCCGGAGCTCTTTGACAGCCCGGTCGTCACCGCGCTAGAGTCTACCGAAAGAAAAACTTTTCTTTATGTATTGTGCCTCCAACAACTCCGCCGGACGACTGGGACATCCTGGGCATGCGCTCGTATGCCCGGGCGCTCGGGTCGGGCACCCGCCTGCGGATCCTGCAGCGGCTGGCCGAGAACCCGGACCAAGGGGTGGCGGAGCTGTCCGAGGTGGTGGGCCACAGTCCCCCGCTCGTGTCGTGGCATGTGCGACGGCTGCGCCAGGTCGGCCTGGTGCGGGCACGTCGTGAGGGGCGCCTGGTGAAGTACTCGCTGGTGGCCGATCAGCTGGAGGCCCAACATCAAGAACTGACGACCTATTTGGAGCATTTGGTCACCGTGCAAAAGGCACACACCGCGGATCGCCCGGATTCGGGCACCGCACGTTCGTAAGGGAGTCACCATGTCCACGGTTCGCGTCGGAATCATTGGCGTCGGAAACTGCGCCTCGTCGTTGGTGCAGGGGGTCGCGCACTATCGCAACGCCCCTGCCGATGAGTTCATCCCCGGGCTCATGCACACCGTGCTCGGCCCGTATCACGTTGGCGACATCGAGTTTTCGGCGGCCATCGACGTCGACCGCAACAAGGTCGGTACCGACCTGAGCGAGGCGATCTTCGCCGAGCCGAACAACACCGTGAAGTTCTCCGACGTCTCGCACCAGGACGTGCCGGTGGCGCGGGGCATGACCCACGACGGCATTGGCCGCTACATGGCGGACACGGTCGTCAAGGCCGACGGCTCCACCGACGACATCGTCGAGCTGCTGCAGGACACCCACACCGACGTGGTGATCAACTACCTGCCGGTGGGCAGCGAGGAAGCCACCAAGTGGTACGTGGAACAGGTGCTGCAGGCCGGCTGCGCCATGGTGAACTGCATGCCGGTGTTCATCGCGCGCGAGGACTACTGGCAGCAGCGCTTCGAGCGGGCGCAGGTGCCCATCATCGGCGACGACATCAAGTCGCAGGTGGGGGCCACGATCGTGCACCGGGTCCTCACCCGGCTGTTCCGGGACCGCGGCGTCAACCTCGAGCGCACCTATCAGCTGAACGTGGGCGGCAACTCCGACTTCAAGAACATGCTGGAGCGCGAGCGGCTGGAGTCGAAGAAAGTCTCCAAGACCAACGCCGTGACGAGTCAGCTGGAGTACGACATCGGGCCGGGCAACGTCCACATCGGCCCGAGCGACTACGTCGAATGGCTCGGCGACCGCAAGTGGGCCTTCATCCGCCTGGAGGGTCAGTCCTTCGGCGGACAACCGCTCAACCTGGAGCTGAAGCTCGAGGTCTGGGATTCACCCAACTCGGCGGGCATCGTGATCGACGCCGTGCGCTGCTGCAAGATCGCCATGACGCGCGGGGTCTCCGGGGCACTCGAAGGTCCGTCGGCGTACCTCATGAAGTCTCCGCCCATTCAATACACCGATGCCGAAGCCCACGACATGATGGAGGAGTTCATTGCGTCGGCCACGGTGGCGGCGGCCGGATCGGCGGCCGATCCCGCGTAGATGATCGCCCTGTTCGAGTTCGGCTCGCATCTGGTTGGCTGGATACCGCGACCGATCTCGACGGCGGTCGCGCGCGTGGTGGGCACGCTGGTCTTCCTGCTCGTGCCGCGCGTGCGCCGCAACACGATTGCCAACATGTCGGTGGTGCTCGACCTGCCGCCGTCCGACCCGCGCGTGCGAGACCTCGCCCGGCGGTCCGTGGTGGCATTTGTCGACCATGTGGTCGACTTCCTGCGCAGCTTCCGGCTGTCGAAAGCGGACTTGATCAGCCGGACGGTGCGCATCGAGGGCTTCGAGCATTTCAAGGCGTTCCACGAGCAGCGCAAGGGCGGCATCATGATCACGGCCCATTTCGGAAACTGGGAGTGGTGCGGCGGGCTGGTCTCGCTGGACCACCCGACGCACGTGGTCGCCGAGACCATGCGCAGCCGCGCCGTGACCGGCATGCTGGACCACGTGCGGGCCAAGCTCGACCTCCAGAGCATCCAACTCGGGAACGCCGCGCGGGAGATCTTGCGGGCGCTGCGCCGCGGCGACTACGTCGCCCTGCTAGCCGACCGGCCCACTCCCGGACGAGGCGTTCAGGTGGAGTTCTTCGGGCGCGAGACGTGGGTGCCGCCAGGGTCCGCCGCGCTGGCACAGCGCGCCGGCAGTCCGCTTATGGTCGGCGGCATGACGCGCAACGGCGACGGCACCTATACCGCGCACGCGATGCCGCCGATATTCTGGGATCGCAGCATGCCGCGGGACGAGGCCGTGCAGCATGGCATGCAGCAGGTGATGTGGGACCTCGAGGCACTCATCCGCAAGGCGCCGGAGCAGTGGTATATGTTTCGGTCCATGTGGGAGGCCGCCGGATAGTGCGCATTCTTCAGGTTTCGCCGTACGACTTCCCGTACCCGGGCGGGGTGACGGAGCACGTGATGGCCTTGGACCGCGAGTTCCGGGCGCTGGGGCACGAGGTGGCGATCATGGCGCCCTCGTCGGCGGAGACGCCCGAGGTGCAGAACCCCAACTTCTACCGGGTCGGGCGCCGCATCGTGCCGCTGCCGGTGAACCAGTCGACGGCGCGGCTCACGCTGTCCCCGGCGCTGCTGCCGCGCGTGCGCCGCTTCCTGGACGAGCGCCGGTTCGACGTCGTCCACCTGCAGGAGCCGCTGGTGCCGGCCTTGCCGCTCACGGTGCTGCGCCACTCCAAGGCGCTGAATGTCGGCACGTTTCACGCGGCGCGCAAGTCGGCGTTCGTCTATCACACCACGCGGCCGCTCATCCGGCGGCTGCAACGCAAGCTGGACGGCAAGATTGCCGTGTCCCAGGCGGCGCGGGACCTGGTGAACCGCTCCTACCGCGGCGAATACCGCATCATTCCGAACGGCATCGACGTCGACTTCTACGGTCGGGACATCAAGCCGCTGCCGCAGCTTGCCGACGGCTGCTTCAACATCCTGTTCGTGGGCCGCTTCGACAAGCGCAAGGGCCTCTCGGTGCTGCTGCGCGCGATGCAGCTGGTCCAACAGATGCAGCCCCGCACCCGGCTGGTACTCGTGGGGGCGTACCGCCCGCGCCAGCGACGCATCTACCAGCGTCAGGTCGACCAGCTTGGCCTGCGCAACGTCGTGTTCGCGGGCTACGTGAGCCAGGAGGACAAGCAGCGTTACCTCAAGAGCTCGCACGTGTTTTGCTCGCCGGCGCTCGGCGGGGAAAGCCAGGGAGTCGTGCTGCTTGAGGCCATGGCCGCCGGCCTGCCGGTGGTGGCCAGCGACATCCCGGGCTACCGCGCCCTACTGCTGGACGGCGAGGGCGCGCTGCTGGTGCCGCCCAAGGACGACGCGGCGCTGGCGCGTACGCTGCTTCGCCTGATGCGCAATGAAACCAAGCGCGCGCAAATGACAGCGTTCGGCGAGCAGCGCGCCCAAGCGTTTGCCTGGCCGAAAATCGCGGCCCGCGTGGTGGACTACTACGAAGAGTTGCTCAACGAACGCGAAATCGGCGGGCGCTATTGGGCCTTCACGCCCAGCGCCGCAGAAGCGGCGGCTCGCTGATGATCAACCAGCGCATGCAAGCGCGATCGCGGCGGCTGGCCGAGCGAGTGGTGGCGCCGCTGGCGCGCACCGGCATCGATCCCAACGTGCTCACGATCACCGGGCTCGTGCTGTCGTTTCCGACGGCCGTGGTCATCGCGCTGGGCTGGCAGGTCGTCGGCGGCGTGATGCTGCTGTTCAGCGCCGGCTTCGACATGTTCGACGGCGCCGTGGCTCGCGTCAGCAACCGCCGGTCGGACTTCGGCGCGTTCCTGGACTCGACCCTGGATCGCTGGGGCGAGGGCGTGATCTTCACCGGGCTCACCTGGTATTTCGTGGACGTCGGCGCGCGGGCGGAAACGGTGCTAGCCCTGCTGACGCTGGTCGGCTCCATGCTGATCAGCTACACGCGCGCGCGCGCCGAGGGTCTGGGCGTGGAATGCAAGGTCGGCTTCTTCCAGCGGCCGGAGCGACTGATCGTGCTGGGCATCGCACTGCTCACGCCGTTCGGAGTGCTAAGCGGCGCCATGTGGTTCCTCGCCATCGCCACCCAGCTCACCGCCGCCCAGCGCGTGCTGCACGTGCACAGCCAGATCGAGCGCGCGAAGCAGCGGAAGGCACGCGAGGGCGAGGACGGCGGGCTGTAAGCCGCGCCCAATCCGTTCGCCCTGAGCTTGTCGAAGGGCGCCTCCCAGGACCATCGACCCGATCGTGGTTCGACAGGCTCACCACGAACGGCTTCGTCGACCGCTCTGCTTACCAGTTCGTGACCGAGCCGTCGCGACGGCGCAGCTCGTGGACCGGCCGCATCTGGAACGGGTGGTTGGCCGCGGCGTCCTCGTCGATATCCACGCCAATGCCGGGCGCGGTCGGCGCGATCAGGTGGCCGTCCTCGAACGTCATCTGCTGCGGGAACACGTCCGCCAGCGCGCCGGGCACCTCCGGCAGCTCCTGCACGCCGACCAACGGGCTGGCGATATCCAGGTGCACGCACGCCGCCAGCGAGATCGGGCCCATGGGGCTGTGCGGCGCGAGGTATTGGTGATGCGACTCGGCCCAACCGGCAATCTTCCGCGCCTCGGTGAATCCACCGACGATGCAGAGGTCGGTGCGCACGTAGTCGATCAGGTCGCCCTCGATGAGTGGCTGGAACTCCCACTTGGAGGACAGCTCCTCGCCTCCGGCAATGGGCACGTGCGTGTGGCGGCGCACGTAGGCATAGGCCTCGGGACGCTCCGAGCGCACCGGGTCCTCGGCGAAGAAAATGTCCAGCGGCTCCAGCCCCTTGCACAGCCGCACGGCCTCGTTCGGGTCGAGCCGCGTATGGAAGTCGATGCAGATCTCAATGTCCGGGCCGACGTGCTGGCGCATGGCCTTGGCGGTCTCGATGGCGATCGGCACGCCGCGCCGGGGCTCCAGCACCCCGCCCTGCGGCTCGACGCCCGGGAAGCCGTAGCGCACGAAGCGATAGCTCTGCGCCAGCGCGCGGTCGGCGTCGGCCAGCAGCGCGTCCAGGGTCTTGCCGGTGACGTGGGGATAGGCAACCACGCCGTCGCGGCACTTGCCACCGAGCAGCTCCCACACCGGGACACCGAGCGCCTTGCCCTTGATGTCCCAGAGGGCGATGTCGATGGCGGAAATCGCGGCTCCGAGGATCGGGCCGGCCTTGAAGAAGCTGCCGCGAAACATGCGCTGCCACAGGTGGTCGATGCGGCGCGGATCCTCGCCGATCAGCAGCGGAGTGAAGTGCTCGATGACTCCCGCAACCGCGCGCTCCTTGCCGGTGATGGCGGACTCGCCGAGGCCGTAGATCCCGCGGTCGGTCTCGACCTTGGTGATCAGGTAGTTGATGTTCCGGTGCTCGGCGAAGACCGGAATCGTGCGGATGTCGGTGATGCGCATGGCGGTGGCTTTCCGTGCAGGGCCGCTATGGGACTGATCATAGGCGGGCCGTACGGCCACCAGTGTCACAGTGATGAAGATTTCGCGCAGCCGGAGAACCCCTCACCACAACCCTCTCCCCGCGGGAGTGTGCAGACCGGAGACATGGTTTACACCCGTTCGGGGACATGGTTTACACATCG
>JAPOYR010000002.1:300000-390552 GCA_026706485.1 Chloroflexota bacterium
CGTGCCGACGCCGAACGCCACCGCGCCGAACGCGCCGTGGGTGCTGGTGTGGCTGTCGCCGCAGGCGATGGTCATGCCCGGCTGGGTGAGGCCAAGCTCCGGCCCGATGACGTGCACGATGCCCTGACGACCGGTCGACCGATCGAAGAACGGCAAGTCGTTGACCCGCACGTTCTCTTCGATGGCGGCGAACATCTGCTCGGCCATACCGTCGGCGTAGGGCCGCTGCTGCGCGTCGGTGGGGATGATGTGATCCACCGTGGCGAACGTCCGCTCGGGATAGCGCACCCGCAGGCCGCGCTCGGCCAGCATCTGGAAGGCCTGTGGACTGGTGACCTCGTGCACCAGGTGAAGACCGATGAAGAGCTGCGTTTCGCCGTTGGGGAGACGCCGCACCGTGTGCAGGTCCCAAACGGTGTCCAGCAAGGTGTTGGCCATCGTCGTCTCCTAATCCTCGCTCGTCGGCGCGTGCACGATGGCCTGCGCCTCGGGCGTGGCCGACCAGTCCTTGCCCAAGCCGGCCAGCATCCGGTTGAGCGCATTGATATAGGCCTGCGCGCTCGCGACCAGGATGTCCGTGTCGGCGCCGTGGCCGTTGAAGACCTTGGCGTCGGCTTCGATACGAATCGTCACCTCGCCGATGGCGTCGATGCCGCTGGTGACGGCATTGACGGAGAACTCAATGAGACGGTTGGGCACGCCGACGATGCGGTTGATGGCCTGGTAGATGGCATGGACCGGGCCGTCGCCGATGGCCGCGTCCGAGAACTCGGTGCCGTCGTCCGACAGCAGGCGCACGGTGGCCGTGGGCATGGAGCCGGTTCCGGCGCTGACCTGGACGTGCTGCAGCACGAACGCCTGGTGGAACGCCTCGCGCTGCCGCTGCTGCGCGATGGCCTCGAGATCGCGGTCGGTGACCTGCTTCTTGCGGTCGGCAATGTCCTTGAAGGCGCGAAACACCTCCATGAACTCGTCCTCTTCCAGGGCATAGCCCATGGATTCCAGGCGGTCGCGCACCGCGTGCCGGCCGGAGGTCTTGCCCAGGACGATGCTGCTGTCGCTCACGCCCACGTCGGCGGGATGCATGATCTCGAACGTCGTGCGCTCCTTGAGCATGCCGTCCTGGTGCAGGCCGGAGGCATGCGCGAAGGCATTGCCGCCGATGATGGCCTTGTTGGGCGGCACCAGCATGCCCATGAAGTTGGACACGAGGCGACTGGTGCGGGCGAGCTCCTTCGTGTCCAGGCGCGTATCGGCTTGAAAGTACTCCCGCCGCGTGCGCAGCGCCATGGCGATCTCTTCCAGGGCTGAATTGCCGGCGCGCTCGCCAACGCCGTTGATGGTGCACTCGACCTGCCGGGCGCCGGCCCGCACCGCCGCCAGCGAGTTGGCGACCGATTGGCCCAGATCATCATGGCAGTGCACCGAAAGCACCACGTCGTCGATCCCCGGCGTGTTCTCGGTGACGTAGGCCACCATGCGGCCGAACTCTTCGGGCTGCGCGTAGCCGACCGTGTCGGGGAAGTTGACGACCGTGGCGCCGGCTTCGATGGCCGCCGCGAAGATGCGGCAGACGAAGTCCAGATCCGAGCGCGTGGCGTCCATGGCCGAAAACTCGATGTGCGAGGTGAATTGGCGCGCGTAGGACACGGCGTCCTGCGTCAGATCGAGCACGTGCTCGCGCCGCGCGCGCAGCTGATGCTGGATGTGAATGTCGGAGGTCGAGATCACGATGTGCAGCAGCGGGTTGGCGGCCGGCTCCAGCGCCTGCCAGGTGCTGTCGATCTGCTCGCGCTTGAATCCGCTCAGGGCGGCGATTTCGACCTCGCGCAGCTCTTGCGCCAAGAGCTGGACGGCCCTGAAGTCGCCGGGCGAGGTGTGCGGAAAGCCGGCCTCGATGACGTCGACGTTCAGTCGCGCGAGCTGCCGGCCAATCTCCAGCTTCTCGTCGATGGTCAGCGCGCCGCCGGCGGCTTGCTCGCCGTCGCGCAGCGTCGTGTCAAATATTCGGATGTGTCGCATCGGTCAAACCCTCGGTCAGTGTTGTGGGCGGTCGCGGGACGACCGCGTCTACGCTCCCTAGCTCCCCTCTCGCAGCGGAGAGGGGCCCGGAAGCGCAAGTTCTAGGGCCCTGCGGGCGGTGACGAGGGTCACCATGTCGATGCGACGTTTCACTCGCGAGTCTTTGGCAGCCAGTCCATCATACTGCGCAATTCGCCGCCGACACGCTCCAACTCGTGATTCAAGTCGGCATTGCGCAAGGCGTTGTATGCCGGACGGCCCGCCTGGTTCTCCAGGATCCAGTTCCGAGCGAAGGTGCCGTCCTGAATCTCGGTGAGCAGCTGGCGCATCACCTGCCGTGAATTCTCGTTGACCACACGCGGGCCCGAGACCAGGTCGCCGTACTCGGCGGTGTCGCTGACCGAGTGCCGCATGTAGGTGAGACCGCCCTGGTAGATCAGGTCCACGATCAGCTTCAACTCGTGCAAGCACTCGAAGTAGGCCAGCCGCGGGTCATAGCCGGCCTCGACCAAGGTGTCGAAGGCCGCCTTGATGAGCGCCGTGGTGCCGCCGCACAAGACGCTCTGCTCGCCGAAGAGGTCGGTCTCCGTCTCGTCCTTGAAGGTCGTCTCGATGAGGCCGGCCTTCGCCGCGCCCAGCGCCTTGGCGTAGGACAACGCCACCTCTCGCGCGCGGCCTGAGGCGTCCTGCGCCACGGCGATCAGCGCGGGCACGCCGACTTCCTGCTCGAACATGTCGCGCACGATGTGACCGGGGCCCTTGGGCGCCACCATGACCACGTCGATCTCCCGCGGCGGGATGATCTGGCCGTAGTGAATGTTGAAGCCGTGGGCGAACATGAGCGCCTGCCCGGCCTTGAGGTTGGGCCGGATCTGGGTATCGAACGCCTCGGCCTGGGTTTGGTCGGGCAGCGCGATCATGGTGGCGTCGGAGACGGCGACGGCCTCGTCGGTGTCCAGCACGACCAGGTCGGCGTCCTCGGCGCGCTCACGCGAGGAGCTGGCGGGCCGCAGGCCCACCACGACGTCGACGCCGGAATCTCGCAGGTTCAGCGCGTGCGCGTGACCCTGGCTGCCGTAGCCGAGCACGGCGACCTTCTTACCCTCCAGCTCGTCGGAGGTGATGTCGGACTCGTAAAGGACTTTGCTATCCACGTGCGCTCCCATTCCGCGAGGTCTTGGTCCCGCGCGCCATAGCGACGATGCCGGTGCGCGTCAACTCGTCGATGCCGTATTCGGCGATTACGTCCAGGAATCGGTCGATTGTCTCGGAAACTCCCGTGATCTGGACAATCATGCTGTCTCGGCCAACGTCCACGATCTCGCCGTGGAAGATGCTGGCAATGTCGGCCAGGCCGGGTCGGTCCTCCGGCGACACGCGCACGCGCACCAGCGCCGTCTCCGTCTGCACGGCGGACACGTCGGTGAGATCGCGGACCGTGATGACCTCCACCAGCTTGTAGAGCTGCTTCTCAAACTGCTTGACCTCGTCGTCCGTGCCTCGGACCTCGATGGTCATGCGGGAATAGCCCGGCTCTTCGCAATTCCCGACGGCCAGGCTGGCGATGTTGAATCCGCGCCGGCGGAACATGCTGGCCACGCGGGTGAGGACACCTGGATGGTCGGCCACCATGGCCACGAGCGTGTGGCTGCGGCTGGTTCCGTTCATCGCGGGTCCTCGATCACGCTGCGGACGCCGGTGCCCGGCACGATCATGGGATAGACGTTCTCGACGCGGTCGACGTGCACGTCCAGCACGACCGGTCCGTCGTAGGCGTGGGCGTCGGCGATGGCTTCGTGCAGCTCGTCGCGCGAGCTCACCGAGACGCCGCGCAGGCCGAACGCTTCGGCCACCTTGGCGAAGTCGGGATTGTCGAGGAACGCGCCCATGTAGCGGCCTTCGTAGAAGAACTGCTGCCACTGGCGAATCATGCCCAGGTGCGCGTTGTTGAGGATGGCGACCTTGACCGGGATCTTCTCCGCGGCCAGCGTGTTGAACTCCTGGATGTTGATCAGCAGGCCGCCGTCGCCGGTGACGCACCAGACGGGCTCGCCGGGCGCGCCCATCTGCACGCCCATGGCCGCGGGCAGGGCGTAGCCCATCGGGCCAAGGCCCCCGGCGCTGAAGAAGCGGCGCGGCTTCTCATACCAGAAGTGCTGCGAGGCCCACATTTGGTTCTGGCCCACGTCGGCGATGACGCGCGCATCGCCGCCCGAAGCGTCGTAGATCGACCGCACGACCTCCTGCGGCAGCACCGTGTCGGGGCTGTCGGGAATGTCGAGCGAGGGGTGGTTCTCGCGCCACTCGTTGAGCTGCGCGATCCACGGGCGCCGCTCGCGATGCTCGATGAGCGGATTCAAGGCCTGGAGGGTGAGCTTGAGATCGCCCACGATCGGCACCTCGGTGTCGAGCACCTTGCCGATCTCAGCCGGATCGACGTCGATGTGCACGACCTTGGCGTTGGGGCCGAACTCGTCGACCTTGCCCACGGCGCGGTCGTCGAAACGCACGCCCAACCCGATGATGCAGTCGGTCTCGCCCATGGCGAAGTTGGCATAGGCCAACCCGTGCATGCCGAGCATGCCGAAGGACAGCGGGTGGGTCTCGGGGAAGCCGCCGACGCCGTGCAGCGTGGTCACCACCGGGACGTTGCCGCCCGTGGCCAGCTCGAAGAGCTCGGGCGCGGCGCCGGAGATGTCGACGCCGTGGCCGGCCATGATCATGGGCCGCTCGGACGCGTTGATGACCTCCGCCGCGCGGCGCACCATCTTGAGGTTGCCGGCGCGGACGGGACGGTAGCCCCGGAGATTCACCCGGTCCGGCGCCGGAACTGTGGTTTCCTCCAGGAACACGTCCTTGGGCACGTCCACCACGACGGGGCCGGGGCGGCCGGACTTGGCCAGGTAGAAGGCCTCAGCCATGACGCGCGGAAGCTCGTCGGCATGCATCACCAGGTAGTTGTGCTTGGTGATGGGAATGCTGATGCCCGTGATGTCGGTTTCCTGGAAGGCGTCGGAGCCGATGGCCGGACGCGCGACCTGGCCCGTGATGTAGACCACGGGCACCGAGTCCATGTGGTCGTTGGCCATGCTGGTGACGAGGTTGGTCGCCCCAGGGCCCGAGGTGCTCGTGGCCACGCCGACCTTGCCGGTGGCCCGCGCATAGCCGTTGGCCGCGAATCCGGCGCCCTGCTCATGGCGCGCCAGCACGTGGCGGATGCGGTCCTGGTAGTGGTAGAGCGAGTCGTAGAACGGCAGCGAGGCGCCGCCGGGCATGCCGAAGATCACGTCGATGTCCTCGGCCAGGATGGCTTCGCAGATCACCTGGCCGCCCGAGCGGGCGGGCACGGCGCCGTTGGTCGAGCCGTTGGATTCAGAGGCGGTCATATGGGAGTGCTCCTGTCAGTGTCGAAGAGTTGCGGGATCGAGGGGGAGCCGCGAACCGGCGCGCTATCGCCGGTTCGCGCCGCCTACCGCGACAGGCAGCGCCCAACCAAGCGGCTCGCCGGCGCGAGCGGCTCGGCCATCGTGGCTCGGACCTGCCGTCACGTGATCGTTCATCCTGTCCTCGGCACGTACAAAAGCCCGTCCCCTGGGGACGGGCTCAACCCGCGGTACCACCCCGATTGCCCGGCATACGCCGGGCCACTCGGCGCCCCGCTAACGGTGGGCGACCGGGCCGGCCTCCCCGTGGATCGACCGACCGGCTCGGGGGCGACCTTCGGTCCCCACAACCCGCTGGCTCGCACCGTCTCCAGCTCGCTCAGGGTTGGAGGGGGACCTACTCTTCCCCGTCAACGCCGTTGGCTTTTCGGCTCCCGCCACGCGCCGACAAGCGGCCGCTTGACAGGTTCGGCTCCAACGTATCAGGCGGTTGGGAGCTGGGCAAGACTTTTGCTCGAAGGATTCGGGGCGGTCCTATTGGGTTGGGCACTGCCTTTCTCTCCCGAGGGCTGGTCAGGAATCGCCGGCACCACCGCCCATTGCCGGCTCCTTAAGATTCCTCGCCTTCGGCTCGGAATGACAGGACGTGGGGCGGAGTGACTGGGTTGTCGCGCGCGTGGGGCCGCCGCGCGATCCCGCATAATGCGCGGATGCCTGCGACTCCCGACCCACCCCCCGGCGACCGGCGCTACGTGGTGTGGGATGTCGAGACGCTGCGGCTGAGCTACGAAGTCCCGGGCGGTTGGCGCCGCATCAGAGACTTCGGCCTGGCGGTGGCGGTAACCATCGACGACCAGGGCATGCAGAAGTCCTGGGAAGAACCCGAGGCCGGCGCGCTCATCGAGTATCTTGAAGGATTCCCCCACGTGGTCGGCTTCAACTCGCTGCGATTCGATTGCGAAGTGATGACGGCGTACGGACCCGTCGACACGCTGCGCGAACGCAGCCTGGACCTACTGGCCGCCATTCAGAGCGTCACCGGCCGCCGCCGCGGGCTGAGCCTGCAAAACCTCGCGCGGACGATGTTCGGTCAGGAGAAGACGCTGGAGGACGGCACGGAGGCGGTTCGGCTGTGGCGGACCGGGCGCCCGGACGATCGGCAGCGCGTGATCGACTACTGCGCGCAGGACGTGGTGCTCACGCGGCGGATCCTGGATTTCGGGATTGCCAACGGCTACGTGCTGGCGCCGGTGCCCGATGTCAATAACCGCGGCGAGCCCGTGGGGGTGCAGGTGCCCGTGACGTGGGGGGAACTGTCCGGACTGGCCGGCGGAGCGACGGAGTCCGAGTCCTAGTCGGGCGTGCTGCCTCGCCCTTGAACATCCCTGCCCGGCGAGTAGGCGGCGCGACATGCATGCCCCCAATTCGTTCGCCCTGAGCTTGTCGAAGGGCCGTTCATGGTTCGACAAGCTCACCACGAACGGCTTGGGGCGGGCTTCACGAGTTGATTCAGAGATTCCTTAGAACGGATTGGGGCGCGGCCTAGGGGCTGATTCGCAGCTTTCCTAGCCGAAGATCACGAGCGCCGCCACCGTGCCGGTTACGGCGCCGATCGCCGCGCCCATGACCAGGGCCACCAGCATCCACATGGCGCCCGAAGGACCGGGGGCAGGGGCGGATGGGAGCGGCGACGCCTCCGCGGACCTGCGGCGGCTGCCGGGCTGATTCACGTCGTCGGCGCCGATGAGCCGCGGTTGGTCGAGTTCCGTTTCCGCCCGGACAGCGCGACGCTCGCTCATGTCGCAGGCTATCACGGGGGTATTTCGGACCCGTGCCGACAGACTCACGCGAGTCTGCCAGTCGCGCATGGCCTTTGCGCCGCAGCATGAGGCCCCACCATTGGCGGGTGCTCTCGATTCGTCAGGCGACGTGCGGACCTGGATTCCGGCCTCCGCCGGAATGACGGAACCAAAATCACCCACTACGGCTATTTCGCGTCGATCAGCTCTTGCACCAGATCGAGCACGGCGTCGGCCACCGCCGCCTTGCTCCGCAGCGAAACTTCGCGGCGCCCGCCGCCGCGGGTGAGCATGGTGACCGCGTTGGTGGCGGCGGCGAAGCCGCGATCGTCACCCGCCACGTCGTTGACCACCACCGCGTCGAGCTCCAGCTCGTGAAGCTTGGCCCGGGCATTGGCTTCGTGGTCGTCGGTCTCCGCGGCGAAGGCCACCCGCACGAAATCGCCGCTGAGCGCCGCCAGCAGACTCGGATTCTCCACCAATCCAACCGTGGGCACGCCGGCGCGGCGCTTGATTTTGCCCGCCGACTGCTCGGCCGGACGGAAATCGCCCACCGCGGCGTTCATGATGAGGGCGTCGCAATCTTGGGTCGCGGCTTGCAGGGCTTCCAACATGGCGCCGGCCGACTCCACCTGTTGAGTCGTGACGCCATAGGGCGGATCCACGGTTGCCGCGCCAATCACGAGCCGCACGTCGGCCCCGCGCTCGACCGCGGCGCGGGCAAGGGCCACGCCCTGGCGACCCGTGGCGCGGTTTCCGATATAGCGCACGGGGTCCATGAACTCACGGGTCCCCCCGGCAGAGACCACGATCGAGCGGCCCGCCAGCGGCCCGGACCGCCCCAGCACGAGCCGCACGGCATCGACGAGGGTTTCCGTAGGCGGCAACCGGCCCTGTCCGGTCGCTCCCGACGCGAGCCGCCCCTCGTCCGGCGGGACGACGTGCACCCCGCGGCCTTGCAGGGCGTCGAGGTTGGCTTGCGTGGCGGGATGCGCCAGCATGCCGGGCTCCATCGCGGGCGCGACCACCAGCGGAGCGGCGCTGACCAGCGCGATCTCCGTGACCGCGTCCTCGGCCAGACCGAGCGCCAGACGCGCGATGGTGGTCGCGGTGGCCGGGGCGATGACGACGACGTCGGCCGCGCGGCCCAGCTCGACGTGGGCGATGCGATGCTCGGGCGTCATTGGCGTGTCCGCCGTGACGACCTGGCGCTGGGTGAGCGCCTCGAAGGTCATCGGCGCGACGAATTGCTCGGCGCTTCGCGAGAGCGCCACATCCACCTGCGCGCCGGACTGCGTGAGCGCGCTGGCCAGCTCGGCCGCCTTGTAGGCGGCGATGCTGCCGGTGACGCCGAGGACGACCCGCGCGCCCGCCAGCACGCTCATTCGCCCGTCATTGCCTGGTGAATGCGGGCCAGGCCCTTCAGCGTGAGGTCGGCGTCCACGCGCTCGAATCCCCCCACGTCCGCGGCGAGCCGGGCCGCCAGACCGCCGGTAGCGACGACCTTCCAGGGTCCGCCGGGCTCGGCGGTGAGCCGACCGATCACGCCGCGCGCGAGCTCCACGTAGCCCCAGTAGACGCCGGCGCGCATCGCATCGACCGTGTTGCGACCCACGAGCCCTTCCGGCCGTTCGATGTCAATCTTCGGCAATTGTGCCCCCGAGGCCGTGAGCGCCTCGCCGAGCGCTCGGATGCCTGGCGCGATGACGACGCCGCGCAGGTCGCCCTGGGCATCGACCACGTCGAAGGTGGTGACGCTGCCGAGGTCGGCGACGATGACCGGCCCTCCGACCTCCTCGCGCGCGGCGACGGCGTTGGCCACGCGGTCGACGCCCACCTGCGCCGGCTCATCGACGCGCAGCCGGATTCCCGGCACCGCTTCGGCGCGCACGACGACGGGCGGCGTCGTTGTGACCGCGGCCAGGGCATCGCTGATGCGCGGCGTCAGGGCCGGAACCACGGAGCCAACGACGGCGTGGACGATTGGGCCGGCATCGACGTAGGCCAGCATCGCTCGCAGCAGGTCGGCGAACTCGTTCTCGGTGCGATTGAGGTCGCTGTGCAACGCCCAGCGCGCTCGGACCGTGGCGTCGTCGATGACGCCGCACGTGACGTCGGTATTACCAATGTCGACAGCCAGAATCACCGTTGCGGCCTACCTGTCGGTCGCGGGTCATGTTGCTTGCTCGGGCGTCCGACCCGCTCCGGCTTTGCTCGCATTCACCCTCACCCTAACCCTCTCCCATCAAGGGAGAGGGAACCTGATCGTACTCCCGCTACGGAGACCCTTGCGTAACCATTCGTCATTCCCGCGCAGGCGGGAATCCACCCCTCATTGAACCTGGGGGCGGAAAGGGTGCGCCCGGTCATCCCCAAGCCCGTCAGGATTTCGCAAGGATCTCCGCTACGGAAGAGGGGACCGGGCGGCTCTCGCGTTGGGGGAAAAGGGACCGGACCGTCGCCCCGGCGTGGAAGAGGTGGATGGAACGCAGTTTCAGCTACGCCACAGGACGGGAACGATCTGAGGGACTAAGAAGCGCCTGAAGCTGAGCGGCGTGACCCACGGCTCACCTGTCGGGCCAAGGTTATGATAGCCGTCGCTCGCCGCCACCCTCCCTGCATGGCTGACCTTCCACGATCCCTGCGACTGACCCACATGACCTGGCCCGAGGTCAAGGCGGCGCGCGACGGAGTGCGGCTGGTCGCAATCCCGCTGGGGTCCATCGAGCAGCACGGACCGAATACCTCGCTCGACACCGATCTCGTCATCGCGGAGGACCTGACGCTGCGCCTGGCGGAGCGCTTTCACCCGCAGATTCTGGTCGCACCGACCATTCCCTACGGCATGTCGGCCTATCACATGGGCTTTCCCGGCACCGTCACGCTGCGTGCGCAGACCTATCTGCACGTGATCGAGGACAACGTGACGTCGCTGCTGCATCACGGGTTCGATTCGTTCCTCTTTACCAACTGGCACACCGGCAACGAGTCCGCCCTGATCCTGGCGCTGCAAACCTTGCCCGCGCGGCTGCCGGTGCGGTTCATGGCCGGCATCTCGCTCTATGACCTGGAAGACGAGACGCTCGCCAAGCGCATCATGCAGTCGGGCACCGGAGGCCACGCCGACGAGTTGGAAACGGCGGAGCTGCTGGCGGTGCGTCCGGACCGGGTGAAGACTGGCGCGCTGGAGGCCGCAGCCCTGCGCGGCGGCCTGCGCTCGCCGCGCAATCGCTTCTGGCGTCGCGGCATCCGCATGAATACCGATTTCTCCGACTTCACCGCCAACGGCGCGGTCGGCGACGCCCGGCTGGCGACGGTGGAGGACGGTCGCGAGATGATCGAGGCGATCGAGCGGCGCGCCGACGAATTGATCGAGCAGTTGCTGGAGGCGCCGGAAGAGCTGATTGCGCAGGGGCGGCTGCTGCGGTGGCGCGATGGGACGGGCGGCGCATGACCGCCGCGCCGCAGCCGCCAATGGTCCTGGCCCAGCAGTCGTGGTCGGAGCTTGCGTCGGTGTTGAATGACATCGAGTTGGTGCTCATCCCGATCGGATCCACCGAGCAGCACGGGCCGAACCTGGGTCTGGGGCAGGATCACTTGATCGCGCAGGCGTTCTGCGAGCTGGCCGCCGAGCGGCTGCGCCCGCGCCTGCTGTCGACGCCGGCGATTCCGTGGGGCATCTCCGATCACCACATGAACTTTCCCGGCAGCATGACGCTGCGGCCGGAGACGTTCCTGGACCTGCTGGAGGACGTGATCAACAGCCTGGTCCACCACGGCTTGCGTCGGTTTCTGCTGGTGAACGGCCACGGCGGCAACAAAGCGCTGGCCGGCGCCGCCATCCAGGACTTTGGCATGCGGCTGGACGTGGACTTCGTGGGCGCGGTTTCTCACGGCATGCTCGACCCCGAGGAGGCGCAGGCTTCGATCCGCGGGGACTTGCCGACCGGACACGCGGACGAGTTCGAGACGTCGTACGCCTACTACCTGGACCCGACGCTCGTACGCGAGGGCGCCCTGGTCCGCGCCGAGATGGACGAGCGCTTCTACGCCTTCCGCATGAAGCTGGCCGAGTTCGACCTGGAATGGCCGAATCCCGAAGGCGCGCTAACCCGCAACGGGGCGCTGGGCGACGCGACCCGCGGCACGCGCGAGGCCGGCGAGGCCCTGATCGAAGGGGCGATTGCCGAGCTTGGGGAAATGGTGGGATTCCTGCGCGAGCACGCACCGCGATGGAATGGCCCGCCAAACGGCCAGCTGCGGTGGGGGCGCCGCGAGAGAGGCTAGCGGCTCGGTCGGGCGCGGTGCATGTGGCTTCCCAGGCTGCACGCAGCCCGGGCCACCGGCCATGTCATCCCGAACGGAGTGAGGGATCTAAGGCGTTGTGCTTATTCGCAGCCGCTTAGATTCCTCGCTGCGCTCGGAATGACAAGGCGGCGGCTTGGAACGACAGGAAGGACGCCCCGCCCCCTCCGCCAGGGTCGAGACGCGACCTAGTCGGACCCGCGTTCCTCGCTTGGCGCGCCGTTGTCCGAGGAGGAGCCGTTCGGACCACTTGCGCCATTCGAAGCGTCGTCGCTGCCGAAGACGTAGGGCTCGGGCGCGGAGACGCCGGCCGTCACCAGCACGGGCGGCTCGGGCAGCGCCTTGGGCTCGTTGCCGGCGGCGATCATCTCGTCGTAGCGCGTGACCATGTCCTCGACGTCCTGGCCGTCGACCTCATCCTGGTCGATGAGCAGTTGCGCCAGGTCGTGCATGGCGCCGGAGTACTGCGTGAGCAAGGACTTCACCTTGCGGTACTCCTGGTCCAGGATCTGGTCGATCTTGCGCTTCATGTCGGGCGCCGTGGCGGACACGGCCGGGCCGAACGGCAGGGTCGAGTAGAAGCTCCCGTCCATGCCCCACACGCTGAGCATGTGGAAGGCCATGTGCGTGGCGTGCGCGAAGTCGGACGTGACGCCCACGGTCGGCGAGCCGATGAACAGCTCCTCCGCCGCGCGGCTGGCCAGCGACACCTGGATGCTGGCGAGCAACTCCTCGCGCACCAGCACGCGCTTTTCCTCGACCGGCTTGTAGGCGGCCAGGCCGAGGGCGCTGCCGTGCCGAATGATGGTGACCTTGGTGAGCCGCTCCCAGTGCTTGAGCTTGACCTGGGCGATGGCGTGCCCGGCCTCGTGGTAGGCGAGGCGGCGGCGGTCTTCCTGCGTGAGGCCGCGGATCGGCTCGCGCAGGCCCCATTCGTGGTTCTCACGCGCGCGTGAGAAGTCGGCGTAGGAGATGGCGTCGCGGCCGTCGAAGTGGGCGTGGATCACGGCCTCGTTGAGGACGTATTTGATCGCGACCGGGGTGTAGTCGATGGTGTCGTTGCCCATGCGGTCGATGGGCATCTCTTCGTGCCGCACCTTCGCCAGGTAGTACTCGATGATGTCTTTGCGGCCTTCGAAGTCGGGCTTGTCGACGTGGATCTTGCGGTCGAACCGGCCGGGCCGCAGCAGCGCCTGGTCGAGCACGGAGGCGATGTTCGTGGCGCCGACGGTGAGCACCGGCGGCGGCAGCGCGCGGCCTTTCTTGAGGCCAAGCGTGCGCAGCAGCCGCGAGAACATGCCGCTGTCGAAGTTGGGCGGGTCCATCTGCAGCAGCAGCTCGTTGAGCAGCCCCAGCCCGCCGCCGCCAAACATGCCGCCCATGCCCATGCCCATGCCCATGCCGCCGCCCGTCTGGCTGGTGCGGGAGGTGCCAATGGCGTCGATCTCGTCGATGAAGACAATGCAGCCGCCATGGCGCCGGGCCAGCTTGCGCGCCTTGCCGTAGAGCATGCGGACGCGCAGCGGGCCGATGCCGATGAACATGGCTTGCAGGCTCGGGGCGGAGAGGTAGCCGAACGGCAACCCGGCCTCGCTGGCCATGACCTGCGCCAGATAGCTCTTGCCGGTTCCGGGCGGTCCCTCGAGCAGCAGCCCGCGGATGGTCTCACCGCCCATGCGCTTGAACTCGCGCACGCCGCGCAGCAGTGTCACCACGCGCCGCGCGACCTCCAGGATCTGATCGTTGCCCCGGTAGTCCGAGAACCACACGCCGGTCTCGCCCGGCTGCACCCAATAGGTCCGGCCTCGCCCCAGGATGTAGAACAGCGCGCCGAACTGGACGATCAGGAACATCATCGCGAACAGCAACTGCGCGATGAACTGCAGGATCCCGACCGTGATCTCGGTGGCCTGGGTCAGCCCCAGCAGCAGCGCACCCGTGATGACCAGGTAGAGCGTGATCGCGCGCCAGTTCTCGCGCACGAAGGTCAGCGGGCTCCGCCGGGCGGCGGCGCGTCGCCGAATATCAGAGTCGATGGTCATGCCCATGCCGGCGTCTCCCCCCGAGCGTGGCCTCTGGCGCGTCGCTCGCGGCGCGCACCATGCCGCCTGGCGATGAACGACGAGTATACCCGCGGAGGCGGCGCCAAAGGTGACGATACGCACGTAGCGACGACGAACTTGCTGGTCGAGTGGTTGGAGAACCGCCGAATCGTCAAGGGCCCCGTGGCTTCCGTGCGTCCCGATTCCGTCAATAGTCCCTACGGCTGGCTCGGGGCGAACGGATTGAGGCGACCGCCATCAACCAAGGCGGACGATCCCTAGCGGGCGGGTCCGTCGTGCCAGCGGCGGCCAAACAGGGCCAGACGCGCCTGCACCATGCCGAAGACCGAGTCGGGGTGATAACGCCTGCTCGCGGCGGCGGACCCGGCGCGCACGCCCGTGAGCAACTCAATACCGCCGCCAATCGTATCCGTGGTGTAGACGTGGAACTCCCCGGCGTCGATGGCCTTGGCCACGTCCCACCGCAGCGTGAGGTGCCTGGCGTTCGCCGCCGGCAGCAGCACGCCCTGCGCCCCGGTGAGCCCGCGCCGGCGGCAGAGATCGAAGAACCCCTCGACCTTCTGCGTTACGCCGCCGACGGCCTGGACCTGGCCGTGTTGATTCACTGAGCCCGTCACGGCCACGTCCTGGCGCAGCGGCAAACCGCTGAGGCTCGAGAGCAACGCGTAGAGCTCGGCGGAGGAGGCGCTGTCGCCCTCGATGCCGCCGTAGGACTGCTCGAAGACCAGGGTGGCGCTGAGGCTGAGCGGCCCCTCGATCCCGAACGTGCCGCTCACGAACCCGGACAGGATCATGGCGCCCTTGTCGTGGATGGGCCCGGTGAGCTTGGCCTCGCGATCGATGCTGAGCACGCCGTCGCGTCCGGGGTAAGTGCGCGCCGAGATGCGGTGCACCTGGCCGAACTCGTGGCCGCCCAGGCCGACGACGGACAGACCATTGACCTGCCCGACCGCCGCGCCTTCGATCTCCACCATCACGGTGCCGTCGGCGATCCGGTCGCGGATCTTCTCCTCGGTGAGGTTGCTGCGGCGGATGCGCTCGTCGATCGACGACCAGACGTGCTCCTCGGCGACCACGTCGGCCCCCGCCCGGCGCGCCCAGTGCCCGGCTTCCCGGATGATGTCGCTGAGATCGCCAAACCGGGTGGACAGGCGGCGGCGGTCCTGCGCCAATCGCACGCCTTCCTCGACCACGCGCGCGACGGCCGTGCGGTCGAAATGCGGCAAGTCTTCGTCGTGACAGCGGGCGGCGATGAACCGGGCATAGCGGTTCATGTTGGCGTCGTTGAGCTCGATCTCGGTGTCGAACTCGGCGCGGACTTTGAACAGGTCGCCGAAGTCGGGATCCACGTCGTGGAGCAGGTAGTAGACCCACGGCGCGCCCACCAGCGCGACTTTGACATCCAGCGGAACGGGCTCGGGATCGAGACGCGCCGGTGGAGCCAACCCAAAGCCCTCCGCCGCGGTTTCGATGCGGATCACCTGATCGCGCAGCGCCCGCTTGAGCCCGTCATACGCGGCCACGTTGGGGAGCACGTCCTCCGCCTGCACGACCAGGAACCCACCGTTCGCCGCGTGGAGCGCGCCGGGCTTGATCATGGTGAAGTCGGTGGAGACGACGCCCATGGTCTGGCGCTGCTCGATCTGGCCGAAGAGGTTGGGGTAGGTGGGGTGTCCTTCGCGGACCAACGGCGCCCCGCTGTCGGGGGCATGGGTCACGAGCACGTTGACCTGATAGGGCACGAGGGGGTCGGCCGGGCGGCGCGCCGTGCGGTCCGGCGTCGCGTCGCCGTCCTCGCTCTCGCGGAAGACTTCGAAGTTCTCGGTCGCATGCCGTTCGACCGCGAGCAAGTACGCCGTGACGCCATCGTGGCTGCGGTAGGCCTCGCGCAGATCTTCGAGCAGCGGCCGGACGACGCTGCGCGCCACGTCGACGTTGAGCGCGTGCAGTTGGTCGCGCGCCTGGCGTTGTCGCCGGCGGAGCGCCCGCATGGTGTCCGCCAGGGCGCCGTCCACGACCTGCCGGGCTTGCTGAATGGCGCTGCGCTCGGACTCCGGCAGTTGCCGCAGCGCCTCCGGCGTCAGCGGCTGACCGTCGCGCACCGCGGCCACGCTGAGGCCCACCGGCGTCTGGACGATGGCAAGGCCGGAAGCCTGGGCGCGACGGTTCAGGTCCTGCAGCGCTGCCTGCCGCTCCGCCTGTTCAAGCTGCGCGATGCCGCGCCGCTGCGCCTCGTATTCATCGGTGGCAAAGGCCCGCGCCATCTCGACTTGGAGCGCTTCGACCAAGTCGGCCATATGCCGCCGAAATTCCGGCGCGGCGCCCGGCGGCAGTCGCAGCGCACGCGGGCGGTGCGGCTCGTCGAAGTTGTGGACGTAGCACCAATCGGGCGGGGTGGGACGGCCGTCCGCCACGGCGCGCAGTCGCTCGAAGATCATGGACGTGCGCCCGGTGCCCGGAAGCCCCATGGCGAAGATGTTGAATCCGGGACTGCGGATGTCCACGCCGAACTCCAACGATCGCTCGGCGCGCTCCTGGCCGATCAACGCGTCCGGCCGCTCGAGCTCGGCGGTGGACTCGAAGCTCAGCGTGTCCGGATCGCACGTCCAACGCACCGCCTCGGCGGATAGCTCGGTCACGCCCGAGGGCAGGGCGCGCGTGTCGTGGCGAACGGGATCGGAATGCAGCGGGGCGCCCTCGGGGTGGAACGCGGCGAAGTCTAGCAGTGGCCCCGGCGGCGGCCGCCTACACTGGCGGGCGTGCGCCGCAGCGCCGGAGAAACTGAGGACGCCTTGAACGTTGTGATCGACTACCCGATGGGCACCAGCGCCGACTGGGATCCCTTGCGTACCGAGTTTCCGGACGACGACTTTGCCTGGGCCGCCGAGCTCGACGCCTCACTCCCCGCCCTGCGCGATGCGGAGGTGATCGGCGCCGCGCGACCGCTCGGTCCCGGCGTCCTCGACGCGGCGCCGAACGTGCGCTGGGTCCAGGTCTTTTCCGCTGGCGTCGAGGCGTACCTGGAATCTCCGGGCCTCAAGGAACGCGACCTGGTGTTGACCAATGTGAAGGTGGTGCTGGGTACCCATGTGGCCGAAACCGGCATCGCCCTGCTCACGGGACTCTCGCGCGGCATCGGGCCGGCGGTGCTGGCCCAGCGGGAGCATCGCTGGGATCCGTCGATCCAGGTGGACGAGCTGACCGGCAAGCGGGCGCTGGTGGTCGGCGCGGGCGGCATCGGCCGCGCGCTGGCCCGCCGGCTGGACGGCCTCGAGGTCGAGGTCCGCGCCGTGGACATCTACCCGCAGGAGCCGGACGACTACATCCGCGAGGTGCGGCCGGTGAGCGAGATGCCCGCCATGCTGCCCGACACCGACATCCTGGCGATCTGCTGCCCCAGCACGGCCGAGACCCAGCGTCTGATTGACAAGAGCGTCTTCGACCTCTTGCCCGACGAGGCCTACCTGATCAACATCTCGCGCGGCGCGGTGGTGGACACGCCGGCGCTCGTCGCGGCGCTGCGCGGCGGCAGGCTGCGCGGCGCGGGTCTCGACGTGCTCGACCAGGAGCCGCCGCCGCCCGATCACCCGATCTGGAGCTTTCCCAACGTGATGATCACGCCACACAACGGCGGGGCGTCGCCCATGCGCGTGGTCCGGATCCGCGAGTTCTTCGCGAGCAACCTGCGCCGCTATAAGGCGGGCGAGCCGCTGGAGAACGTGGTGGACGTCGAAGCCGGATTCTGAGGCGGGGCGGAGGCTTCCAGGATTCACCGGACTGGATTCCGGCCTCCGGAGACCTTTGCAGAATCCAGCCCGAATTGGGGATGACCGGGCGCATCCTGTCCGCCCCCAGGTTCAATGAAGGGTGGATTCCCGCCTTCGCGGGAATGACGGACGGGTTGCGCCAAGGTCTCCTTCCACCGGGAAGGAACAGGGAACCGAGACTTCCTAGATGACGTTGCCCGTGCCGCCGTCGATGGCGACGGCGGTGCCGGTGATATAGGCGGCGCGCGGCGAGACGAGGAACGCCACCAGGTCGGCGACTTCTTCGGCGCGACCAATTCGTCCGAGCGGGATGTCGGACCCCATGCTGGCGTAGTAGTCCTCGAGCGAGACGTTCGCCGATCCGCTGCGCCAACGGCGCTCCCACTGCATGCTCCGAATCGAGCCCAGCATGACGGTGTTGACGCGAATGCGATCGGCGGCGAGGTCCTTGGAGAGCGCCTTGGTGAGCCCGATGCCCGCGGCGCGACTCACCGAGGTCGGCACCGACGCGGCGGCCGGCTGCTTGCCGCCGACGGTGGTCATGTTGACGATGGCGCCGCCGCCGGCCGCGCGGAGATGCGGGATGGCCGCGCGCGTGCAGCGGATGGCGCCGTAGACCTTGAGCTGCAAATCGGCCTCCCAGGCCGCGTCGTCGACGTCCTCAAAGGGCGAGGCGGCGGAGGTGCCGGCGTTATTGACCAGGATGTCCAGGCGGCCGAGCCGCCGGGCGGCGGCTTCCACGAAATCGTGCGGCTGTTGCGCATCGGTCACGTCCAGCGGGAGCGCCTCGACGCGGCGTCCGGTGGCGGCGCGGATCTCCTCAGCGGCCCGCTGCAGCGGTTCGGCACGCCGGGCGCCGATGGCGACGTCGCAGCCCTCGGCCGCCAGCGCAGCCGCAATGGCCCGGCCGATGCCTTCGCTGCCGCCGGTGACGGCGGCGGCGAGCCCCGTCAGCTGGAGGTCCACCCGGGTTGCTAGCCGTCGGCGACGACCACGTCGGCCGTGGCGTCACGCTCGGCGAGGAGGATCTCACGCCCCTTGCGCACAATCTCCTCGCGCTGCCGCTGCTGCCAGCTCGTGCCGGTCTTCGAGAGGAACCACAGCCGCCTGGGATAGCGCGGCACAGCGATCCACACGACTTCCATCCACGGTGGCAGGCGCGCCGGCGGGGCGACGTCGTCCCAATGCACCGGCGTCTCATTGATGCTCAGCGCCACGTTGTTCTCCTTGCCTTTGCGACGGGTATGAGTTTGCGGACGTTCACAAGTTGAGCCTCCGACGGACGTTGTCGACGAGCGTGCGATGCGCCTCGGGTCGCTGCCGCCGCTCCTTGAGCTTTCGCGCCACCGCGCGGTCGCTGTAATAGCGCACGGCGGCGTAGCCGGCAACTCCGATGAGGGCCATCACCGCGACGACGCCGATGACGTTGGACAGCTCCTCGCGAAAGAATACGAACCCGTGGAGATATCGCACGCCGATCAGGATGAGATAGACGGTGACGGTGACGGAGATGGTGTAGGCCAGCCGCCGTCGCAGGCCGCCGTAAATCAGCAGCGGCACGGTGGTGATGATGGCGATGATCAGGAGGGTGCGAAACACAGGCTGACCCGAGACTTACGCCGCGGGCGATGCTACTACAGGGGCACTCGGTGATGGTGGTGGCGTCGATTCCGGCGTCGCTGCGGTACGATGGCGCCCAAGTGGCGGGCATCGTGCGCCTTTTCGCCACGCAGCCGCAGGGCTGCCCGACGAGTGCGCCGTAACGGCGGCGAGCATTGGTTGGGGCTGCACCGTGACACCGATACGTCAGCAGGAGGGATCGCTGCATATGCATCGAGCCGCGCTCCTGCTAGGCCCGTGCCTTCGCGCTAGCTGACCGTTCCGCCACCGTCATGCACCCGACCGGACCTGTAACCACTGGCGACCGCACCCCGCGGCCGCCCGGCCCATGGACCGAGCACGACGCCTGCGGGGTCGGTTTCATCGCGGACATTCAGGGCCGTCGGTCGCATCGCACCGTGCAGCAAGCGGTGCAGGCCGTGTCCCGGCTGGGGCACCGCGGCGCGATTGCCGCGGACCGTAAGACGGGTGACGGCGCCGGCGTGCTTACGCAGCTCCCGCGGGAATTCTTCGCCGCGCAGATCCGAAGCTTCGGCGAGCGCGCCGTCGATCCCGCCGACATCGCGGTGGCGATGGTGTTCCTCGACAACCGCAATCCGCGCGGCGCCCGGCGCTTCCGCACGCTGGCGGAAGAAATCTGCGGCGACCGCGGGATCCGGGTCGTCGGCTGGCGCCAGGTACCGGTCGATACCTCCGTGCTCGGCGCCGGGGCCTACGCCGACCGGCCCGACATTCAGCAGGCCCTGCTCGTGCGAGGCCCGGCGATTCCATCCGCCGACGAGTTTGAGAGCCGGCTCTACCTAGCGCGGCGCGAGCTCACGGGTCGCGCCGCGCGGGAGTCAATCGAGTCCAACTACGTGGTGTCGATGTCGTCGCGGACGATCGTCTACAAGGGACTGGTCGTCGGCGCCGAGCTCGGGCACTTCTACCCGGACCTCAGCGATCCGCGATTCATGTCCGCGCTGGCCGTGTTCCACCAGCGCTACAGCACCAACACCCATCCGACCTGGCAGCTGGCCCAGCCGTTTCGCATGCTGGCGCATAACGGCGAAATCAACACCCTGGACGGCAACCGCAACTGGATGGCCGCGCGGGCGGCGGCGCTGACCAGCGAGCGGTGGGGACGCGACCTGCCCACTCTGCTGCCCGTGACCGACGACCGGGGGTCCGATTCCTACAGCCTGGACCACACCTTGGAGTTCCTGGTCGCCGGCGGTCGCTCCATCGTCCATGCGGCCATGATGCTGGTACCCGAGGCGTGGGAGCACATGGAGGAAATGCCCCGCACGCTGCGGGACTTCTACGACTACCACCGGTGTCTCACCGAGCCCTGGGACGGTCCCGCGGCCCTTGCCTTCAGCGACGGTCGCTGGGTCTGCGCGGCCCTGGACCGAAACGGCCTTCGTCCGTCGCGGTACGTGATCACGGACGACGGCACGATTTGCGTGGCGTCGGAAGTTGGCGTGCTGGACATCGACGCGGAGCGCGTGGCGGCGAAGGGCCGGCTCGGGCCGGGGGAGATCATCGCCGTCGACACGGAGCGCGGAGTGCTGCTGCACAACGACGAAGCCAAGCAGAGCATCGCGACTCGAGCCCCCTACGGGGACTGGCTGGCCGAGCACCTGGTCGACCTTGCCTCGATCACAAGCGCGCCGGACGCGGCGAATGGCGACGGCGCGGCGACGGCCCTGGCCAACGGCACACTCACGCAATACCAGCATGCCTACGGCTTCACGCGCGAAGACCTCACCCACATCCTCGATCCGATGGCGCGCGAGGGCCTGGACCCGGTGTTCTCAATGGGGAACGACGCGCCGCTGGCGGTGCTTTCGGGGACGGGTCCGAGCGTGTTCGGCTATGTCAAGCAGCGCTTCGCACAGGTGACGAATCCACCCATCGACCCCCTGCGCGAGTCTCTGGTCATGTCGCTGGACGTGCGCATGGGGCCGCGCGCCAGTCTGCTGAGCGAGGTGCCGGAGGCGGCGCACCTGGTCCACCTGCGTTCACCCGTGATCCGACCGACCGACCTGGCGGCCATCGAGTCGCTCACCGATCCGGCCTTCCGCACCGCCCGCGTGGATGTCACGTTTCCGGCACTCGAGGGCCCTTACGCACTGGGCGACGCGATCGACGCCGTCTGCCGGGAAGCCGTTGAAGCCGTGGACCGCGGGGCGCATCTGCTGGTTCTGACCGACGAGGCCGTCGACGCCGAACGCGCGCCAATGCCGATCCTGCTGGCCGTCGGCGCCGTCCATCACGCCTTGATCGCAGCCGGTCGCCGCATGCGCGCCGACATCATCGTTTCGAGCGGGCAAGTGTGGGACGTGCATCACTTCTGTGCGTTGCTGGGCTACGGCGCCAGCGCGGTGTGCCCCTGGCTGGCCCTGCAGAGCGCCGAGGCGCTCACCGCCACGAACGGTCACGGTGCTCGGTCCGGCGCGGACAACTTCGTGATCACGGCCGAAGCGGGCATCCGCAAAGTGATGTCGAAGATGGGCATCTCCACGCTCAGCAGCTACCGCGGCGCGCAAATCTTCGAGGCCGTTGGACTTGCACCGGAGCTGATCGAGCGCTGTCTGCCAGGCACGCCGTCGACTATTGGCGGCGTCGGCGCCGTGCAACTGGCCGAAGACGTGCTGGCGAGACACGACGCGGCGTTCAGCGAACCCGACCAGCGATTGCCCGACACGGGATGGGTGAGGTTCCGCCGGAACGGCGAGTTCCACGCGGCCAATCCCACGCTGGTCAAAGCCCTGCAGCGGGCGGTGCAGACGGACGATCCGGCGGATTTCGAGGCATTCGACCGCGCCGTTGACGATCGGGAGCCGTACGCGATTCGCGACCTGCTGCGATTTCGGTCCGCCGGTCCGCCCATTCCGCTGGACGAGGTGGAGTCGGTCGAATCGCTGCTGCCGCGGTTTTGCACCACGGCCATGTCCATCGGGGCGCTGAGCCCGGAGGCGCACAGCACCATCAGCAAGGGCATGAACCGCATCGGCGCCCGCAGCAATACGGGCGAAGGCGGCGAGGACGCCACGTGGTACGCCCCCGACGCCTCCGGCGAGTGGCCGGACAGCCGCATCAAGCAAGTCGCGTCGGCGAGATTCGGGGTTACGCCGCAATACCTGGCCATGGCCGAGCAACTCGAGATCAAGATGGCGCAGGGCTCCAAGCCCGGCGAAGGCGGCCAGATTCCGGCGACGAAGGTCTCGGAGTACATCGCCGGGCTGCGCTTCACGGTGCCCGGCATCCCGCTGATCTCGCCGCCGCCGCACCACGACATCTACAGCATCGAGGACCTGTCGCAGCTCATCTACGACCTCAAGGAGGTCAACCCCCGGGCGGCGATTGGCGTGAAGCTGGTCGCGGAATCCGGAGTCGGAACCATCGCGGCGGGCGTGGCCAAAGCCTATGCGGACTACGTGCTCATCAGCGGGCACGACGGCGGCACCGGGGCCTCGCCGCTCAGCTCGATCAAGAACGCCGGCGTGCCCTGGGAGATCGGTCTCAGCGAGACCCAGCGCGTGCTGGTGCGTAACGACCTGCGCGATCGCATTCGCGTGCGGACGGACGGCGGCCTGAAGTCGGCGCGCGACATCGTGATCGCCGCCCTGCTGGGCGCGGAGGAGTTCGGATTCGGGACGATGGCGGCCATCGCCGTCGGCTGCATCATGGCGCGCCAGTGCCACCTCAACACCTGTCCGGTGGGCGTGGCCACGCAACGGGAAGACCTGCGGGCGCGGTTCACCGGCGAACCGGCGTACGTCGAGCGATATTTCCTGCATCTCGCCCGCGGCGTGCGCGCGATCCTGGCGCAGCTTGGGGCGCACCGCCTCGAGGACATCGTGGGCCGGGTGGAGCTGCTGGAACCGGATCCGGACAAGCTCCACGATCGAGCGGCCGACATCCATCTCGGGAGCATCCTGGCTCCGGCCGACGAGACCCGACGCTCGCCGCGCATCCAGCAGGTGGCTCGCAACGACCGCCCCGGGAGACCCTCGCTGGACGTGGACATGCTCGAAGCCGCGCGGCCTGCCCTGGACGACGGCCAACCCGTGCGGGGGCACTACCACCTCACGAACGACCGCCGCGCCGTCGGCACGCGCCTGAGCGGGGAAATCGCGCACCGCGTCTCCCATCACGGTCTCCCACCGGGCACGATCCACCTCGAATTCACGGGCAGCGCCGGCCAGAGCTTCGGCGCCTTCGGCATTCGCGGGTTGCGGCTGCGCCTGGTCGGCGAGGCCAACGACTACGTGGCGAAGGGTCTCGGTGGAGCCGTGGTGTCCGTTCAGCCGCCACCGGAGTCGCGCTTTGCGGCCGCGGAGAATGTGATCGCCGGCAACACCTGCCTCTACGGCGCCACTGCCGGCGAGCTGTACCTGGCCGGTCGCGCGGGCGAGCGATTTGCCGTGCGCAATAGCGGCGCCACCGCCGTGGCCGAAGGCATTGGCGACCACGGCTGCGAGTACATGACCAGCGGCGTGGTGGTGGTCCTGGGTCCGGTGGGTCGAAACTTCGCCGCCGGGATGTCCGCCGGACGCGCGTTTGCCTACGACCCCGCCGGAACCTTTCCCTCGCACGTGAACCACGAGCTGGTGACGGTCGGCCGGGTGACGGACGAGGAGAGCGCGGAGCTGCTGCGGGACGTCATCACCCGCCACGTGGCGGCCACCGAAAGCCACCTGGGGCAGTCGCTGCTGGACCGGTGGGAGGCGGTGCTGCCCGACTTCTGGCAGGTCGTGCCGTATCCGCCGCAGGTGGACACGAGCACGGAGGCCCAGGTTGACGCCGAGCGCGCGGCCAAGCGCGCCGCGGCCCGCGAGCGCCGGGCCCGGCAGGCCGTGGCGGCGGGCAGCCGCGGCTAGGGACGCGCCCGCCTAGCTGGCCGCTGGATCGTCCCAGTACAGCGCCACGCGTCCGTCGGGGCGCCGCAGCTCGGCGGAATCGGGAAGCTCGTTGTGCCAGACGTGCCGCTGGCCGAACGCGATGTCGCCCTGGCTGCTGCCTGCGGCGACCGTCAGGGTCGCCCCCGACTGAAGGACGGTTCCGGCCGGGATTTCGACCGACTGCGGTCCGCGCAGGCTCACGAGGCGCCACCCGGAGAGATCAACCGGCGCGCCGCCGTCGTTGGCAATCACCACGGTCTCGGCCACCTTGTCCACCGCCATGGCGAGCCCCGGCACGGGCGGCGCCCAGAGCCCGCGGGCCGCCGCGCGAGCCTCGCGCTGGGCCTCGGCGATCGCGCCAAAGAGCGGCGTATCGGGCGTGTATTCGTGGGCGCGCACCCAGCCCTGCCGCGCCAGCTCGACCGAAAAGACGAGGTCGCCGCGCGCCACGTGCCGTAGCAGCCGCTCGCCGTCGTCGTGCGGCTCGCCACCAGCAACGAGGCTGACCGCGCCGTCGCCCACAAGCGCCGCCAGAGCGGCTGTCGCTTGGTCCGCCAGCGCGGCCTGTCCGCCGTGGTCTCCAGGTTCGGGCGCGTCGATTCCAAGCAGACGCACGGTGTGCTCGGTTCCGTTTATCCGGACGACGAGGGTGTCCCCGTCGATCACGCGCACGACCCGCGCCTCCTGGCCGGCCGGAATTCGGTCCGGCGTCGGGTTGCTCGTCGGCGTTGAGATCGGTTGTGCGGATTTTGCGGTGGTCGCCGGTATCGGGGATGGAGGAGACGCACGCGAGCCAGATAAGTTCAGCGCAATCGGGCTGTCAACGGCCGTTGCCGACGAGCCGGCCGCGACCGTCACTTCGCGAGGTGACGCGGCGCCTGCCGGTGCCGAGCGCGCCGCACGGGCCGTGACCGTGAGCACGGGTGGGTCCGGGTCGTCGGCGCCGCATGCCGCCGTCACAAGCGCGGCGCACGTCACGGCTACGACGCCGAACCGCAATCTTCCGGCCTGTCCAGTCAACACGTGTGAGGCGCGGGCACCCGCTTGATCATCGTTTGAGGTCGCCTATGCTATTCGCGTGAGCCGCGCGATGACGAGCGGTAAAGACAGGGTGGACAAGAAGATGGAAATGTCGGAGTCCCGGGAACGCATGATGACCCGCCGAAGCCTGCTTCGCGTGGCGGGCGGCGGCTTGCTGGGCGCGGCCGCCGGGGCCGTGCTCGCGGCCTGCGGCGAGACGGAAACGGTCACGCAGGAAGTGATCAAAGAGGTTCCGGTCGAGACCGTCGTGACGCGAGAGGTCATCAAGGAAGTTCCGGTCCAAACCGTCGTTACGCAAGAGGTCATCAAGGAAGTGCCGGTCCAGACCGTCGTTACGCAGGAAGTCATCAAGGAAGTTCCGGTCGAGAAGGTCGTGGTCCAGGAAGCCGCGATGCTGCCGCCGCTGATCGTGGGGCAGCTCAATGCCTTCACCGGATCGCTCTCCTTCTTTGGCCCCATCCATCGCAACGCCGCCGCCCTGGCGGCCGATCACGTCAACCGCGCGGGCGGCGTCGGCGGCGGGTCGTTGATCATCATCAGCCGCGACACGGGCGTGAATCCGGTGCAGGGCGTCGAGTCGGCGCGAGCGCTGGTGGAAGTGGAGAACGCCGTGGCGATCGTCGGCGCCTTGGCCAGCGGGGTGACCATCCCGGTCGCCACCTCGGTCACCGTGCCGAATCAAGTTGTGCAGATCTCCGGCGCCTCCACAGCGCCCAGCATCACGGTGCTCGACGACAACGATTTCCTCTTCCGCACCGCGCCCTCCGACGCGGCGCAGGGCGTGGTCCTGGGGCGTCTCGCCTGGGAGCAGGGATTTAAGAACGTCGGGGTCATGTACATCAACAACCCCTACGGCGAGGGCCTGGCCGAGCGGTTTGACGCGACGTTCACCGAACTCGGGGGAACCATCGTCGAGGCCGTGCCCCACGAGGACGAGCAGCCTACGTTTGCCTCTGAGCTGGAGCGCGCCACCGCCGGCGGCGTGGATGCGCTCATCGCCATCAGCTATCCCGGGCAGGCGCAGACCTACGTCCGCGAGTCGCTGGAAGGCGGCTACGCCGACAAGTTCCTCTTCGTGGACGGCACCAAGTCGGCGGAGATGAACGAAGCCATCGGCTGGGACCGGCTCGAGGGCACCCTGGGCACGGCGCCGGGATCGGTGGACAGCCCGCAGCTCGCCGCGTTCGCGAGCGCCTACACCGACGCCTACGCCGTGGAGCTTCCGGTAGAGCCCTATCTGGCGGAGACCTACGACGCGGTGGCCGTGATCGCGCTGGCCGCGGCCAAGGCGGGCACCACCACGGACTCGGTAGCGATCCGAGACGCGCTGCGCTCGATCGCGAATCCCCCGGGTGAGGTCGTGGGCCCCGGCGTGGCAGGCATCGGGCGGGCGCTGAGCCTGATTGCCGATGGCGCAGACGTCAACTACGAGGGCGCCTCCGGCGCGGTGGACTTCGACGAAAACGGCGACGTGTTCGGCCCCATCGAGATCTGGCAGATCACCGGCGGCGAGATCAAGTCCACCGGCCGCTTCGAGACTCCGTAGCGGCCGAGCGACTCGCAGCACATGCCATAGGGGCGGCTCGTCGAGCCGTCCCCGTGTCACTTCGAGCCCTGATTCTGAAAGTCCGAGCCCTGTCCCTGTCTTTCCGAGCGCAGCGAGGAATCTCAGGGGCGCGGAGCATGCACCGCCGTCCTTAGATTCCTCGCCTGCGGCTCGGAATGACGGATCGGTCAGCCGCCGTCTAAGCGGACGCCCGATTTGCCCGATCCCCGCCGTGTCACGCGCCGCAGCTCGCCCAGGATGCCGCCCGGTCGCAGCAGGATCACTGCGACGATGAGCACGCCGACCATGAAAAAGCGGGCGTTCGGATCGGCGAGCTCACCCGGCAGGAACCGCGCGCCGACCCAGAGCCCCCAGACCACGAACGCGCCCAGGATGGCACCCAGGTTGTTGCCGGATCCACCAACCATCAGCATGGCCCAGATGATGAAGGTGCCCAGCAGCGGATCGAACGTCAGCGGCGAGACAAAGCGGATGTGGTGCGCGAACAGCGCCCCGCCAACGCCCATGATCACGGCCCCTAACACAAACGCCTGCAGCTTGAAGCTGAAGACGTTCTTGCCACTGGCCGCGGCGGCGACCTCGTCTTCCCGGATCGCCCGCAGCACGCGACCCCACGGCGACTTCATGACCCGCTGCACCAGCACGAAAAGCGCCACCAGCACGACGATGACGGCGACCATGTAGAGGTAGTTGTATTTGTCGGACGGCAGCCAGCCCTCCAGGAATTGGGGGATTTGGTAAAGGCCCTTCGACCCGTTGGCGACCCATTTCTCGTTGAGAAAGAAAAGCCGCACGCTCTCGGCGATGCCCAGGGTGGCGATGGCGAGGTAGTCGTCGTTCAGGCGCAGCGTGACGTAGCCGATCACGAGCGCGATGACGCCGCACACCGCTCCGGCCGCGGCCAACGCCAGCACGAACCACAGATCAATCCCGAGATCGAGCATTCCGAGCTGGGCCCAGTTGCCGGCAAACACGAACTCCTCGAACAGCAACGGGTCCGCCGCCGGCGAGGTCATGAGCGCGGCCGTATAGGCGCCGAGGGCGAAGAATCCGGCGATGCCGATGTTGAAGAGCCCGGTGAAGCCCCAATGCACGTTCAAGCCCAGGGCGAACACCGCGTAGATGCCCGCCATGACGACGAACCCGACCGCGTAGTCGACTACCCCAATGACGTTATCGATGGCTCATGGCTCCCTGTCAGGTGGACCCTCCCAGGAGGCCCCGCGGTCTGGCGAGCAGCAGCACGATCATGATGATGAAGGCGACGGCATGCTTGTAGCTGGGCGTGATCCACTGGGTCGAGACTTCCATGCTGACGCCAATGACCAGCGCGCCGACCAAGGCTCCGTAGGGATTGCCGATACCGCCCAGGATCACGGCGGCGAACAGCGGAATCAGGAACTCCCAGCCCATGCTGGGGAGCAGCTGCGCCTGAAACACCGCCAATAGGACTCCGGCCATTGCCGCCAGTCCGCCGCCAATGGCCCAGGTGGCCCAGATGACACGCTCCGTCGGAATCCCGCTCACCCGAGCCAGGTCGGGATTGTCGGCCGTGGCGCGCATGGCCTTGCCGATCTTGGTGCGAGTGAGCAGCACGTACACACCAATCACGAGGGCGACGGCGAGCCCCCCGATGAACATGCTGTCCGGTGGAATGCGAACGTCCATCGGCAGGTGGTAGACCTGCCGAAACTCACGCGGGAATTGGTGTTTCTCGCTCGTCCAGATGATCTGAATGAGCCCGCGCAGGGCGATTGCCAGTCCCAGCGATGTCATGGCGATGACCACCGCATTCACCTTGCGGTTTCTCAGCCGGCGATAGATTCCGATGTCCAGCACGATGGCGCCGATGGCGACGACGGCGGCCGCCACCGGCAGCGCAATGAGCAGCGGGTAGCCGAAGCTGAACGGCCCGAATCCCTGCCCTTCAATTCCCACCAGGGGCAGCACACCGGTGATGATCGCGAATGCCACGTAGGCGCCCATGGCCATGTAGTCGCCATGGGCGATGTTGGCGAAACCCAGGTTGCCGTAGATCAACGTCAGACCGATGGCGCCGGTGGCGATGATGGCGCCCAGCACGAAGCCGTTGACCACGAGCCCCATCTTGACGAAGGGGAGAAACCCGAGGACGAGCATGGCCGCAATGGCGACGGCCACGCTGTACTGCGGCATCCAGGCCAGGCGCGCTCGCTCGACGGCGGCCAGCAGGGCAGTCACGCGGTCGCCGTCATTCCGCGTCCGACTCCCTCTCCCTTGAGGGGACCCTTGCGCGACCCGTCCGTCATTTCCCGCGCCACCACGAACTCACCCGTGTCATTTGAGCGCAGCGAGGAATCTCGGATATCCATCCGCGGCCGCGTCCATCATGGCCCGCGTCCGACTCCCTCTCCCTTGGGGAGATCCTTCCAAAGTCCGGTAGGGGCGGGTCTCAGACCCGCCCGACGCCAGGCATCCGGCGCGACTCCAGACTCGACCGAACTGGATTCCAGCCTTCGCCGGAATGACGGAGGGGAGACCCATCGCGCCTGCCCTCACCCGCCCAGATACAGGCGGGCCACTTCGGGATTCTCCAGCAGCGCCGGTCCATGGTCCTCAAGGCGGTTTTCGCCGCCGGACAGCACGTAGCCCCGGTCCGAGTGCTGCAACGCCTCGCGGGCTTGCTGCTCGACCAGGAGTAGCGCTACGCCGGTCGCGTTGATATCGCGGATGCGCTCGAACACCATGCCCATGATCGCGGGCGACAGCCCGGCTGACGGCTCATCGAGCAGCAGGAGCCTGGGGTCGAGCATGAGGGCGCGGGCCAGAGCCAGCATCTGGCGCTGGCCGCCCGACAGGCTGCCCGCTCGTGCCTTTGGCCGCCGCGCCAGATCGGGGAACAGGCCGAACATCTCATCGATGCGCGCCCGACCGTCATCGCCGCGGATGAAGGCGCCCATCTCAAGGTTCTCGCGGATGCTGAGGGACGGAAAGACGTTCGCGGACTGCGGCACGTAGCACAGTCCCGCCCGCACCACCCGCTCCGGGGCATGGTCGGTGACGTCCACGCCGCGAAACGTCACGGCGCCGCTGCGCACCGGCACCAGGCCCACCACGGCTTTCATCAACGTGGACTTGCCGCAGCCGTTGGGGCCGATGATGGTCACGATTTCGCCCGCATTCACGACCAAGGAGACGCCGTGCAGGATCTCGGTTTCGCCGTAGCCGGCGACGATGTCGCGGGCCTCAAGCAGCGCCATGGACCATGCCTCCGAGATAGGCCTCCAGCACCTGCGGATCGCGCTGGACCTGCCGCGGCGATCCCTGGGCGATGACCGCGCCGTCAGCCATGACGATGACCGGATTGCAGAGGCGCGAGACGAGGTCCATGTCGTGCTCGATGAGCAGGAAGGTGACGCCGCGCTCGGCGCTGGCCCGCTGGATGTTGTCCGCCAGCGAGTTGAGCAGGGTGCGGTTGACGCCGGCGCCCGGTTCGTCGAGCAAGACGAGTTGCGGGTCGGCCATCAGGGTCCGCGCAAGCTCCAGCAGCTTCTTTTGGCCGGTGGAGAGGTTGCCGGCGTATTCGTCGGCCAGGTGCGCGAGCTGGACGAACTCCAGCACCTCCAGCGCCTTGGCCTCGATGCGGCGCTCCTGTCGCGCCACGGTCCAGGGCGTGAGCCAGGCGGCCCACAGGCGCTCGCCGCGCTGATTCGCGGGCACCACCGCCAGGTTCTCGAGCACCGTCAACCGCTGGAACTCTCGGGGAATCTGAAACGTCCGCATGATGCCGCGGGCGAAAGTCTGGTGGGGCCGCAGGCCGCCGATGTCGTGACCATTGCAGAGAATCCGGCCGCTCGTGAGCGGCAACGCCCCGGAGATGAGATTGAACAGCGTGGTCTTGCCCGCGCCGTTGGGACCGATGAGGCCGGTGACGGCGCCGGGCATCACGTCGAACGAGCAGTGGTCGACGGCGCGCACGCCGCCGAAGTCCTTCACCACGTCGCGGACTTGCAGCAGGGGGGTGGTGGCCGTCACGTCGCCTCCGCTTCGCCCTGGTTGACGCGATACCTACCGTAGCGCCACGCGACGGGTGCACCGCGGACGCGCGGGCTGCTAACGGCCCAGCAGCTCAATGCGGCCACCGTAACGCTCGAAGTCGCCAGTGTTGAATGTCAGCAGCCGGCGTTCCCCGTGGGCCAACATGGTTGCGACGACGTTGGCGTCGTGAATCTGCCGTCCCCCGGCGGGAACCTCTCGACATAGCGCCACCAAGAGCTCGGTCACCATGGGCCCGTCCTCGAGGATCTCGAAGCTGCCGATCAGCCGGCTCACGTCATCGAGAGCTTCTTCGCGCGTGAGGGCCACCGGCCAGGTCTGCGGACGAGTGACCACCGACAGGTATTCGCGTATCACCTGACGACTGATTCTCAGTGGTTCGGGGGCTCGAAAGGCGCGTTCCAGGCTTTTCCGCGCCGCGTCGTGGTCCGGCGCGCCGGGGATGCGGGACATCACCAGCACGTTCGTGTCGATGAACACGGCGGCGCTAGAGCCTCTCCTCATAGAGATCCTCTCGCCTGAGACTCAGGCCCTCCGGCCACACCGCGGTGGGATGGACGGGCCACGCCTCGTCGAGCGGAAGCCTGGGCTCGGGCTTGGCGTGCGTTCGACGGAACAGCAGTTCCTCGGCTTCCATGTCCACCTCGGCCGTCTCCCAGCCGGCCACGCTCCAGGCCAGCGCCTGACTGTGACCGTTGCCGCGGCGCTGATTCGCCCACCACGGCCGGTGGAGACGCGCGGATGCGGGCAGCTCGAAGCCAATGATCGCCTCGATCTCGCCGAAGGAGGTCCGCCACTCCTGGCCCTGCAGCCCGCGCAGATGCCGATAGAGCCGCTGGTATTTGCCTCGGATCGCCATCGCCCTATATCTCTGGTCACGGTCGATTGCCATGTCGGGCCTGCCGTCTGGGGGAAGTGTCGGGCGGATGACCGATAGTACTATTTTAGGTAGTTAGTGACCAATGCACGAGCAATTCCATGTCGTCAGTCGGCGGCGTCCGCGGCGCGTGCGGCGCATACTTGAGGCGCGCGCAATCGAGAATCCGCTTCATGGCCACATCTGATCCGATGCCGTTGTCGGTGGCCCGCATTCGCCGAATGAACGGCTGAGGCGGGGAGCTTCGCTTTGGCGTCTGCAAGCGCCGACGAACGAATCCGCTACGAGCCCGACGAGCGGTGTCCGCCGTTGGTGGCGATTGGCGTCGGCGTTCAAGGAGCCTTGCTGGCGCTGGTCCCGCTCGCGGTCGTCGCCGCCATCAGCGGCGTCGCGGCCGGCCAGGACGAGCGCCAGCTCACGTGGACCCTGGTCGCGGCCCTGGTGGTCGGCGGCATCGTCACCATCCTCCAAGCAGTTCGGGTCGGGCGCGTGGGCCTGGGTCACATCATGATCATGGGCGTCACGCCCAACTACATCGCGGTCTCGGTGTTGGCGTTGGCGGAGGGTGGGCCGTCCACGGTGGCGAGCCTGCTCGTGCTTTCGTCAGTGTTCTATTTCGCCGTGGCAGCTTGGCTGCCGCAGTTGCGACGCGTCATCACCCCCGCTGTGTCCGGCACGGTGCTGATGCTGATCGCGGTGACCCTGCTCCCGATCGCCTGGGATCGGCTCCAGGAAGTTTCTGAGGGCGCACCGGCGTTCGGAGGCCCGGGCGTCGCCGCCGTCACGTTGATCGCCACCACGATCCTCGCCCTGCGTGCGCCTCGGCAATGGCGGATCTGGTCGCCGTTGGCCGGAATCGCGGCTGGCTGCGTCACCGCGGTGTTGCTTGGCCTCTATGACTTCGGGCGCGTGGTCGACGCCCCGTGGTTTGGGCTCCCCGACGCCGGGTTTCCAGGACTGGACCTCACGCCGACGGCGGGATTCTGGGCGCTGTTGCCGATGTTCCTGGTGGTGACGGTCGTCCAAGCGATCAAGGCCGTCGGCGACGGGGTGGTCGTGCAGCAGGTCGCCTGGCGGCGGCCGCGGGCGACCGACTTCCGTCTGATTCAGGGGACGATCTACGCGAGCGCGTTGGGCACGCTCTTGGCGGGGCTGACCGGTACGCCGCCCACGAGCGCGTTCTCGGCGTCGACGGTTTCGCTGACAAACTTCACCGGGGTCGCCGCGCGCCGCGTCGCCTATGTCGTGGGGATCATCCTTGTGGGACTGGCCGTCTTGCCCAAACTTACGGGCCTGATGCTCACCATTCCCAACCCGGTGATGGGAGGGTTCCTGGTGACGGCCGTCGGCATGCTCTTCGTCGAAGGCGTGCGGACGGTCGCGCGCGGGGGGCTGGACGCGCCCACGACCCTGGTGGTGAGTCTGGCGTTTGCGCTGGGCGTGGGCTTCGAGCAGCACAACGTGTTCGAAGGCGTGGTCCCCAGCCCTTGGAGCTCACTGCTTGGCAACGGCATCACCGTCGGCGCCGCAACCGCGATTGGCCTCACGCTCTTCCTGGAAGTCACCAAGCCCAGGCGCCGCCGCTTCGAGGGTCGCCTCGACATGGCCGATCTGCCGCGACTCGACGCCTATCTGCAGGAGACCGCGGCGGCCATGCGGTGGAATGCCGCATCAACCGAGCGGTTGCGCTCCGCCGGCGAGGAGGCGCTTTCCAGCTTGCTGCGGCCGGCTGACGGCGAGGATGACGGCAAAACGCCGCGCCTGGTCGTTACGGCAAGTCCCGAGGGTCGGGCCGTCGATCTGGAATTCGTGGCCGCGGTCGACGAGGAAAACCTGGCCGATCGCCTGGCCTATCTCTCCGACCACGACGAATCACCGGCTGAATGGGATGTCTCGTTTCGCCTGCTCCGCCACTACGCGTCGACGGTCCGGCACCAGAAGTACCACGGCATCGACATCGTCACCGTGCGGGTCGACGGATCGCCCTGACGCCGGCCGACGCGATCGGATCCGGCTGTCAGCCGCCGTCGAGTTCCGAAAGAAACCCGCGCACCACCTCGGCGCAGGCTTGCGGCTGTTCCAGCTGCAGAAAGTGCGTCGTCTCAGGCAGAAAGTCGTAGTCGACCGTGAGCACGTGGCTCAGATCAAAGGTCGGAAGATATGAATACGGCAAGGTTGGATCGGCGCCGACAACCTTGACGGGGCACTGCAGCGTTTCAAAGTCGACTAACACGGCAAATGCGCTGGCGTAGTCAATGATCTGCGCCTCGAATTCACGCGGGCAGCGCAGCTCGAAACCCTCGCCGTCGGCGGACTTCCGCAGCGTGGCGCGCGCCACCAGATCGAACACGCCGGGGACGCTGCGGTAGTAGGTCGGAATGAAGCTCAGCAGATCCGCGAGCTGCTCCGTGCTTTGAAACCGCTCGGTGCGGCGGCGGGCCGCGGCGGCCGTTCGCATGGCCGCGGCGTCAAAGTCCTCATAGCTCCTGCCGGGCTTGCATATCGGCGGGTCAAACAGCACCAACGCGCCGAATTCACCGCCCGTGGTCGGGGACAGCAGGGTCGTCAGCGCCGAAAACGAATGAAAGATGCCGACTTTCGGCTTGCTCCCGAAGTGCCGATCGATCGCCTGCATGATTCGGTCGTGATCGAGAACCAGCGTCGGCACGTTGTGGTCGGCAAGGGAGGTGACAGCGTTCCAGCCATGATTTCGCAGGTCGTAGACGATCAGGTCGAAGTCTTCGGCCAGGAGCGACCAAAATGGATAGTAGAGGTCGATCGCCAGACCGTTGCCATGGCTCAGGACAAGCCGTGGGCCTGCCGGATTCCCATGACGACGCAGCGTCACGACGGTGTCGTCGTCCACGCGCACCTCGTGAATGGAAAGCGGCTCGGGCACCTGCCACACGGTTTCGTCGGTCGTCATGCGTTCGCCGGCGTTCCCAGCGTGCAGCCGTTGCCGCGGCCTTGTTCGGGCGCCGCGCGAAGTTCATGGGCGACGGCGGCGGCAAATTGCTCATTGCCAAGGTCATCCAGCCGCCACCGAACGCCCGGCATTTCGGGCGATTGCAACGTGGACTGGGTCGTGCCGCCGAGCATGGCCGTCGGAATGTGAACGCGGGACGGATCCAGGGCCATGCCCATCCCATGGGCTTTGATCAGCGCTTCCTTCATCGTCCAGAGCTTGAAGAACAGGTGAGTCCGCGCATCGCCGCGCGTACGGGCGAGCAGCGCCTGCTCCTGTTCGCCCAGCACGGTCTCCACCAGGAGGTCGAGGTTGCGGTGCGCGACGCGCTCCTCGATATCTACCCCCAGCCGGCCGGCCGGCGCGAACGCGATCAACCCATGGCCGCCGCTGTGGCTCACGTTGAAGCTGTCGGGGACCGGCATCCCGTCCACCGTGGCAAACGGCTTGCCATGCTGGGACTCCTCGAACGCCAACTGCCCGTTCTCGCACCCGAGCCGTCGACAGAGAATGGCGCGCAGGGCCGCGCGGCACAAGCCAAAGCGACGCCGGGGACCGGCGAACTGGAAGCGTCGCCACCTGGATCGCTCAGACTCATCCAGCCACCCCATCGCCTCGGCCTCTCGGGCCGCATCCGGCGTCAGGTCGATGTGGACAATCCTCGCCTCGCCCACCAGCTTGAACGGACGCCACCAGTCCCCGACGCACGAAACCCCCATGGACTAGGCTGGCGATTCGCGTCGGCTCCCCATGGGCGACAGTATGGCCCCCTCGCGGGAGCGTGACGCTAGGCGGCTTGCGCGTCGATGTACGCGGCCAGGTCCTTCAGGGTGCTGAAGCCTGCGCAGTCGTCGGGCGTGAGCGGAACGTCGAACTCGGCGACGATGACCTTGGCAAACGCTACGAAGTCCATCGAAGGAACTCCGGCGTCCGAGAGGTTGGCGTTCAAGTCGTCCGGAACGGACACGGGCTGACCGTCCACTTCGAGGTTCTCGGCAACGAGTTTCTGGATACGTTCTGCAGTCGACGCCATGGATCGATCCTTTTCTGGAATCACCAGTTGGGCAAAGAGGCCATCAGTGTAGTCAGCGGGCGGAAGGCGATCAATTTGGCGGGCGGTCACACGACCGCGATTGCACGAGTTGCCGCGACACTGGCCGGTCGAAGCGCAAGGGTGGATTCCCACCTCCGCGGGAATGACGGCCCGGAGCCAACTCACCTCCAGCAGCGGTCGGTTTGCGCTAGGAGTTGCGAGTCGTTAGGAGGCCTAGGCCCAGTGATGCCGGCGCTGGAAGGGATAGCTTGGCAGAGGAACCCGGCGCCGCGTCTCGCCCGCGAAGAGCCCGGGAAAGTCGATCGCGAGGCCGACGTCGTAGGCGGCAGCGACCGCTTCGACGAAGCGGCCATCAGACTCGGAGGCCGAGCCATCGATGCCCGGCTGCCGCAGGCTGCTGATCACGACCGGCGCCGGAGCGGTGTCGGCATCGGGCCAGGCGGGATGGACCTGCGGCCCCAGCACCGCATGGGGACCAATCTCCACGACCACGTCCACGCCCAGGGTTGCCAGCGTCTCGACGCAGCGCCCGAAGGCCACCGGCACGCGCGCCTGGCGGTGCCAGTAGGCCGCATCGAGCGCGTTGTCCGATTCGAGCACCCCACCGGTCACGCTGCTGATCAAGGGTGACGAGGGACCGGCGACCGCAACATCCTCAAGCGCGGCCTCCAGGCTGCCTTCGAGGGCCAATCCGGGTCCCGGCAGCGCCGACATGAGCGCGCCGCGCGCCACGGCAAAACGCAGGCCGTCGTCCAGGCTGAAGACCCCCGCCGCCTGGGCCGCCGCCATCTCTCCAATCCCGTGCCCCACCACCACGCCGGGCCGAACGCCCAGGCTCTCCCACAGGGCGGTGAGCGCGCACTCCAGGGCATAGATCGCCGGATGCGCCCATGTGGCGTCGTTCAAATCACCCGCGGAATCGCTCCGCCCGAACATCGCGTCGAGCAGCGACGCGCCGCGCTCGTCGCTGACGACCGCCTCGCAGCGATCCAGTACGGCCCGTACCACCGGCTCGGTCTCGTAGAGGGTCTGGCCCATCCCGGTCCAATGGCTGCCCTGGCCGGTGTAGGCAAAGGCCACCCGCCGCGCCGTCTCCGGCTGCCGCTCGAACGGCGATTGGGCGATGGCCCGCAACCGGTCGCCCAGCGAATCGGCGTCGTGGAACACCACGCCCGCGCGGTAGTCCAAGTGACTGCGTCCCACACTCGCCGTCCACGCCATGTCCGCGAGGTCGGAGCTTGCGACGGCGCCGTTGCTCGCGGCAGGTCCGCCTTGCTCTCCCAGCCATGCCACGTAACGTTCCGCCAGGTCTCGCAGCGCCTGGTCGGACCGTGCCGATAGCGGCAGCAACCGCGTCGGGCGTTCGCCTATCTCCTCAGCCGACAGCGGCACGTCGGCCAGCGCCTCGGGCAAAGACGCGGGTATCGAGCGCGCGGCGCCGGCCGGAACGCGGACCTCGTCGGACGTAACCGACGAGCCTTGCATTGAGTCGTAGCCCGCCAGGACCACGTTGGCGTTGGCGCCCGACATGCCAAACGCGCTGACAGATGCCAGGGGCGGCCGGTCGGGAGTCTGCGGCCAGGGGGTGTCGCTCGCCGCCACGCGGACGGGCAGCCGGTCCCACTCGATCTGGGTGCTGGGGGAATTGAAGTGCAGCTGCCGGGGAATCACGCCCTGCTGCAGGGCCAGCACGGTCTTGATCAAACTGGCGATCCCCGCCGCCCATTCGGTATGACCGATGTTGGCCTTGACGGAGCCGAGCACCAGGGGGCGGTCCGGATCGCGGCCGCGGCCATAGACCGCCGCCGCGGCGTGCACCTCGATCGGGTCGCCCAATGCCGAGCCGGCGCCGTGCGTTTCCAGATAGTCCACGTCCGCGGGCTCGACGCCGGCCCGCGAGAGGGCGTCCTGAAGCAGCCGCTCCTGGGCCGGACCGTTCGGCACGGTGAGACCCGCGCTTGCCCCGTTCTGGTTGACCGCCGCGCCGCGAATGACGCCCCAAATCCGGTCGCCGGCCGCTTCGGCGTCCGGCAGGCGCTTGAGCACCACCATGCCGCAACCGTCGCTGCGCACGAAGCCGTCCGCGTCGGCATCGAAGGTGCGGGAGCGTCCGCTGGTGGACAACATGCCGAGATCGTTCAGGAATCTTGTGATCCCGCGGGACAGGGGAATGCTCACGCCGCCGACCAGCGCCATATCCACCTCGCCGCGTTGGAGCCCGGCTACTGCCTGATGCACCGCCACCAGCGACGAGGCGCAGACGGCGTCGAGCGGAATCGCCGGGCCTTCCAGCCCGAACACGAAGGCGAGGCGTCCGACGGCCATGCTCCCGGCGGTGCCGACAAAGCTGTCGGGCTGGCCACTGGCCGCGATGACGTCGCGATATTCGTTGCCGCCCAGCCCAACGTAGACCCCCGTGCTGCTGCCACGCAGTCCCTCCGGATCGATGCCCGCATCCTCGAGCGCGTGCCACGTCGTCTCCAGCAGCAGCCGCTGGCGCGGATCCATGCCGCGCGCCTCGATCGGCGAGATGCGGAAGAAGCGGGAGTCGAATTGCTCAATGCCCTCGATGAACGCGCCGCGGCGAAACACGGGGTCTTCAGCCGCCGGGTCGCCAAACAACCCGGTCCAGGAACCGTCCGCGTCGCGCGCCTCGGTCACGGGGTCAACACCCGCCTCCAGCTGCCGCCAGAAGGCGAGCGGGTCGTCCGCGCCGGGGAAGCGGCAGGCCATGCCGACGATGGCGATGCCGTCATCCTCTCGCTGCGACGGGGGGGCGAGCGCCGGGGCCTCCGGCTCCGGCGACGGCGCGGCGCCGCCGACCTGGCCGAGCTCGCCGACCAGATGACGCGCGAGGCTGGCAACGTCCGGATAGTCGAACACCAGCGTATTCGAGGCCACGTATTCGTCCGCAAACGCCCGGTTCAGCCGGTTTCGCAGCTCCACGGCCATCAGCGAGTCCATGCCCAAGTCGAAGAAGCCAACCGTCGGCGACGGCGTGCTGGTCAACCGCAGCACCGCCTGCAACTCCCGCTGCAGGAAGGACACCAGCACCTGCTCGGGATCGGCCGCCGGCGCGGTTCGCAGTTGGGTCAACAGGTCGTCCGACGAGGCCGCGGCGTCGGCCTCGTCATCGGCCGTCGAGGTGAGCATGTCTTCCAGCAGCGGCGGGCGGTCTTGCACGGCCTCTTCGAAGACCGACCAGTCCATCGACATCACGACGGAGTTCGTGGTGTCCTGCCGCACCAGCCGCTCGAGGGCCTGGATGCCTTGCTGCGGGGTAAACCAGCGCCCGCCGAGAGCGGCCCGCCGTTGCTCGATCCGTTCCCGTTGCTCGGCGGCTTCGCCGATCTCCGACCACGCGCCCCAGGCAATGGACTGTCCCGCGAGACCAAGCGCGCGACGGTGTCCCGCCAGCTGATCCAGGAAGGCGTTGGCCGCGGCATGGTTGGCCTGGCCCGGATTCCCCATCACGCCGACCCGGCTGGAGAAGAGGATGAAGAGGTCCAGATCGCGGTCCAAGGTCGCGCGATGCAAGTGCCAGGCGCCCACGATCTTGGGCCGCAGGACTCGCTCGAAGCTCGCCCAGGTCTGATTGGTCAGCGCGGCGTCCGACAGCACGCCGACGCTGTGGATGACGCCTCCGAGCGGCGGCAAGTCCGCATCGATGCGCGCCAGCATGGCGTCGATTGCTGCGGTGTCGGTCACGTCCGCCAGCTCGACCTCGACCCTGACTCCACGCCGGCGCAGCGCATCAATGGCCGCCTGCGCCTCGGGGTCGGGGTCTCTCCGGCCATTCAGCACGATGGCGCCCGCGCCGTGCCCCGCCAGCCATTCGGCCACGGCGCAGCCGATGCCGCCCAGGCCGCCGGTCACCAGGTAGGAGCGGTCCGGCCGCAGTTGCCCCCGCATCAGCGGCGGCGGCGTGAGGACGATTTTGCCGATGTGCCGGGCCGATCGCATGAAACTCAAGGCGGCTCCCGCCTCGGCCAGCGGCCACCGGCTGTGGATGATCGGCGTCAGCTCTCCCGCCGACAGCCGCTCCATCACCTCTCGGAGCACCTCGCCAACCCACGCGGGGTCGGTTTTCTTGAGTACGTCCAGCTCCAGGATGTCGTAGGAAACGTCCGGGCGAATTGCGGCCATCTCCTCATGGCTCAGGATGTCCCGCCGGGCCAGCTCGACGAACCGTCCACCCTGCGCGAGGCAGGACAGGCTCGCCTCGATGAATCCTTCGCTCGTGAGGCTGTTGAGCACCACGTCAACGCCCTCGCCGCCGGTGGCTTCGAGGATTTCTGCGCCGAACGTGGTCTGGCGGCTATCGAAGAGATTCTTGACGCCGACCGACCGGAGGTATGCCTGCTTCGGAGCGCTGGCGGTGGCGAAGACTTCCGCGCCTGCCGCTTGGGCCAGCTGGATGGCTGCCAGCCCGACGCCGCCCGCGCCGGCGTGAATCAGCACGCGGTCGCCAGCTTCCAGGCCCGAGTAGTGGTAGGACAGCGCGGCCGAAACGTACGCGCTCGGGATGGTTGCCAGGGCCGACACGGACATGCCCGCCGGCGCCGGCGCCACCAATTCCTCGCGCGTGATCATTTCCGGCCCGAACGCGCCGAAGCCCAACCCGACCACGCGGTCGCCGACGGCGACGGTCGACACCTCGGAACCTACGTCGAGGATGTGCCCGCACATCTCCCGGCCCAGATCGCCCTCCTCGATGAAGCCGAGCGAACGGAACACGTCCCAGAAGTTGAGCCCGGTGGCCTCGACCGACACGCGAACTTCTCGCGGGTCTAGGGAACGCGCGGGGAGCGGCTTGATCTCGGGGCTGTCGAATATGCCGCTCCGGTCCGGAGCCAGCACCCAATCGGAATCCTCGGGCAACTCCAGCCGCTCGCCGGCGGCGCCGGGCCGCACCAGCCGCGCCACGCGGCGACTCCCCGAGCGGTAGGCGATGTGGTTCTCCGGGTCGGGATACAGCAGCTCATTGACGAGATCGGCCAGCGGCACGGAGGCGCCGGGGTCCAGATCGAGCATTCGCGGCTGCAAGTGGGCCGCTTCCAGCGTCACGACTTTGCCCAGGCCCCAGAGAACCGCGCCGGCAAGCTGTCCGCGCTGCTCACGCTCGAGCACCTGCGCCCCACGCGTGACGAACCACACGCCGCGTTCCGGCACGACGTCGGAGTCGCCCAGCCCTTGCACCATCGCCAGCGCGCTTGCCCCCGCGTGGGTCACGTCCCCGGCAATCTCGTCGGTCGTTGCCTGCCGGCCATGGCCGTCGAGCCCTGCAAGATGCACGACGCCGTTGAACGGCACGTCTCCAGGCAAGCCTTCGAGCAGCGATTGCCAGGACTCGCGACTCGCGGGGTCCACGTCGGCCTTGACGATCATGGAGCCGCCGGCTGCCAAGGCGCCGGTTTCTGCCCCGTCTCGGCCTGCGAGGACGACCGTCTGGTTGCGCGCCGCCAACGACGCGGCGAGCTCGTCCGCGACGCCGCCGCGGTCCGACGTCACCACCCACAGCCCTGGGGATTCAGCCACCTGCGCGGGACCCTGGGCCACGATCACGCCCTTGTCCAGCATTTCGAACGTGAAGGAGTCATCGACGCCCAAGACCTCCACTCCCGTGAATCCCACGTCGCCAAGAGCCCGCCGCCATACCGACGGCTCGGCCAGGGCGTGGTGCGGACGGTAGTCGTCGGCGAACCGCCACCAGCCGTCTAGCTGGCCGAAGGTGAGGTCCATCCAGCCCAGGCCGCGCAGGTTCTCGAGCGCCACCAGGTGACCCGACGGCGCGAGCAGGTCGGCGCAGTGCGCCAGCGTCTCTTGGAGATAGCGAGTGGCGTGGAGCACGTTGGAGGCGATGAGCAAGTCGTAGCCGTGGGCGTCGAAGCCCTGCGCGATGGGGTCCCGCTCGATATCCAGCGGGCGGTAGTCGATGCCGTCGCTGCCGAACCGCCCCTCGGCCTCGGCAAAAAAGCCCGCCGAGATGTCCGTGTAGATGTAGTCGAAGCGCCCTTCCGGAAGCTCCGGCAGCACGGACGCCGTGGCCGATCCCGTCCCGGCTCCGACCTCGATCACCCGCAGGCGTCGCCCGTCGGGCAATGCGGCGACCAGCGCCTGGACGGCCTCAGACAGCATTTGGTTCGCGGCGCGCGCCACCGGCGCCTTCAGGTACAGATCGGCGGCGGTCGGTTCGCCGCTGCTGAACAGCAGCGTCAGCGGGTCCTCGTTGCCGCGCAGCACGTCGGCCAGGGCGAGGCCCGACCGCCGGAAGAGCCCGATTTCGATCTGGCCGTCGGGATACATCCCCGCCATTCGATCGGCGAACTCGTCGACGTCCCGCGGCATGTGGTCCGGCAACGGGTCGTCCGGCCCCACGACCACTTTGAACCCGTCCTCGGTCTCCTCAACTACCCCGGAATCGGCGAGCATCTCGAACATGCGGCGGAAGACGCGCTGGTGCTCCGGCAGCACGTCGAGCCGTTGCCGCAGGTCTTCGGGGCCGACGACTTCGCCCTTCGCTCGCTCCCACCCCAGCTCTTCCAAGGTCGCGAGCGCGCGGGACCGCGACCATCGCTCCAGATCGGCCAGCAGCGCGTTCCGGCCTTCGGGATCGACGCCGGCGTCATTCAGATAGCCGGGGAACACCTGCGAACCAGCCGCTACCTCAGCCGGGCTGGGGAAGAATTCGGCGGCCTCGATGCCGGGCGGAAGCACGCGCTCGCGCCAGGCGATCTCGTACAGCAGGTCCTCGACCCCTTCGACCGCCGCGAGCAGTGCCGCCCGTGTGGCTCGCTTGATCGTGTACCCGCTCAATTCGCCGATGAGAACGCCGCTGGGGTCGTAGAGGCGCAGCTCGCCGCTCAGGACCTCCGGCGGCTCTTCCGATTCCCCTTCCGCCTCCTTCGAAACCTCGCTCATGCGGACGTGGCAGTGCACGCGATCCGGCAGCCGTCCTCTGAGCCAGAATCGCTCCCAGCCGAAGGGCAGATAGGTGGCCTCGTCCGGCGCGCCGGTCACGTTGCGTGCGATCCCCACGACCTGGAAGCAGCCATCCAAGACCAGCGGATGCACGTCGAGTTGGTTTCGACCCACGGCTTCGGGCAATACCACCTCGGCCAGGGCCTCCCCGAGACCGGACCACGCCGTTCCCAGCGTGCGGAACAACGGGCCAAGGTCGACGCCGGTCGCGCTCCTGGCGCGGTAGTAGGCCGGCACGTCGGCCGGTGACAGGCGGGCCTTGACCGCTTCCAGATCGATCCGCTCACCGGCTTCCGGCAGCGGCGCGTCCGGCGCCGCGCGGCATTCCACGTGCGTGGTCCACTCCTGCTCGGACCCCTTGCTGAAGATTTGCACCGGGCGCGGGGACGCCGGCTCGGCGGCGTCGAGCACGACCTGGATCATTCGGCCCGCGGCATCCGAGCCGTCGGCGGATTCCTTCTCCGAGAAGACCAACGGGCTGTGCAGCTGCATGTCGTCGACGACGATCGAGCCGCCGCCCTCGGCCAGACACGCGGAGGCCGCCATCGCGCCGTAGAGCGCGCCCGGCGCCACGAGCCGGTCGAAGACCTTGTGATCCCGCAGCCAGGCCGGGTCGGACGGGAGAACTTCCGTCTCAAAGGTGATCTCGCCACGAGCGGATTCGTGGCGGACGCCGAGCAATGGGTGACCGGCGCCGGTCCGCCGCTGCTTCGACGCCTCCAGCCAGTAACGCTCGCGCTGGAACGGATAGCTCGGCAGCGCAACCCGACTCCGGGACTCACCGGCGAAGAGTCCCTCGAAGGAGAGATCCAGTCCGGCTTCGTAGGCTGCCGCGACGGCGTCGACGAAGCCGGTCTCGGGCTCCGAAGAGGCGCCGTTCCTCGGTGGACGCCTGAGGCTGGCAAGCACCATCGGCGCGTCGGCGGCGTCTTCTGGCCAGGCCAGCGTGGTCATGGGTCCCAGCACCGCGTGCGGGCCGATCTCCAGCACCAGATCAACCCCGAGATCCGCCATCGCCCGCACGCCGCTGGCGAACGCCACCGGCTGACGGGCGTGACGCCGCCAGTAGGCCGCGTCCAGCGCCATGCCTGGCTCCACCGCCCGGCCGGTGAGATTGCTGATGACTGCGAGCGTGGGAGTCTCGATCGCCACGCCGTCGAGGGACGCTTCCAGCCCATCCAGGGCCGGCTCGACCAGGGCGCTGTGGAAGGCGCGGGTCGTGTTCAGCCGTCGCGCTCGGATGCCCTCGGACTCCGCGCGCTCCAGGACGGCTTCAATGCCCGCGGCCGGACCGCTGACCACCATGTGGGCGCCGTTGTCCGCCGCGATGCTCAGCTCGACGCTGTTGGAAGCCGCATTCAGCGTTTCGACTTCCGCCGCCACCCGCGCCGCCGGCGCGAAGATGGCGGCCATGGCGCCAGGCTTGACGTCGGACAAGAGCGCGCCCCGAGCCGCGGCGAAGCGCATGCCGTCTTCGAGGCTGAAGATGCCGGCCGCCTGCGCCGCCGCGATCTCCCCAACGCTGTGCCCCAGCACCACGCTGGGCCGCACGCCCACGCTTGACCACAGCGCCGTCAGGGCGCACTCCAGCGCGTAGAGGGCCGGCTGCTCCCAGGCCGTGTCGCCCAGGTCACCGGTTGCTCCGTCGCGATCAAACATCACGTCCAGCAACGAGGCGCCCCGCGCCTCGCGGAACACCGCCTCGCAGCGGTCGAGCACCGCGCGCGCCACCGGCTCGGTCTCGTAGAGAGCCCGTCCCATGCCGACCCACTGGCTGCCCTGTCCGGTGTAGACAAACGCCACGGTGGTCGGCGAACGCGGCTCCGCCCTCGTGTCTGAGCCGGACAACGCGGCGAGCCGGTCGCGCAACGATTTGGCGTCGTGGAACACGGCGCCTGCCCGGTGATCGAAATGGCTCCGCCCGACGCCCGCCGTCCATGCCGCATCCGACAAGTCCGCGCCGTCGGCGCTCTTGTCAATCCACGACAGATATCGCTTGGCGACGTCCCGGAGCGCATCCTGCGACTTGCCCGACAGGGGCAAGAGTCGAGTTCGGCGCGGAACGAGATCGTCCTTCGGAAGCGGCAGCGCCGCCAGAGAATTCGGCAACGAAGCCCCGACATCCTGCGCAGCGCCCGCCGGTGAGTCCTCCGCGCTGGGCATGCCATTCGCGCCGGAGTATTCGCCAACCACAAGGTGGGCGTTGGTGCCGGATATCCCGAACGAGTTCACCCCGGCCAGCCGCGGCCGCCGGCGGTCACGTGGCCACTCCGCCATGGTTGACGTGATCTGCACCGGCTGGCTATCCCAGTCGAAGCTCGGGTTCGGGTCCTGGAAATGCAGATGCTTCGGGATTACGCCTCGCTTCACGACCAGGGCGGCCTTGATGAGTCCGGCGACTCCGGCAGCGGACTCCAGGTGCCCCAGGTTGGTCTTCACCGAACCCATCAGCAGCGGTCGGTCGGCGTTCCGTCCTTGGCCGTAGACAGCGGCCACGGCATCGAGCTCGATCGGATCGCCCACGGCGGTGCCGGTGCCGTGCGCCTCCACGTAGTCGACGTCCGACGGCCGGACGCCCGCCTCGGCCAGCGCCGTCGCCATCACCTGTTCCAGCGCAGGCGTGTGCGGGACGGTCAGCCCGACGCTGGCACCGCCGTGATTGACCGCCGAACCTCTGATCACCGCCCAGATGCGATCCCCGTCGGCCTCAGCGTCGCTCAGGCGCTTGAGTACGACGACCCCGCAGCCTTCACCCCGCACGTAGCCGTTTGCCGAGGCGTCGAAGGTCTTGCACTGGCCATCGGGCGACAACATCATCGCGTCGGCGCGCAGCTCGTAGATGCGACCGTTCAGGATGGCCTGCACGCCACCGGCGATGGCCAGGTCCGCCTTGCCGAACTGCAGGTCCTGCACGGCGTCGTGCACCGCCACCATGGCCGACGCGCACGCGGCGTCGACCGCCTTGGCCGGCCCCATCAGCCCCAGGAAAAAGGAGACCCGTCCGCTGGTGCCGTTGAGGTTGGTGCCGCTAAGGGCGTAGAGACTTCCGGCTGCCTCGGTGGGTCTGCTGGAGTCCACCACCAGCATGCGGTACTCGTCGTTGCTGATGCCGGTGTAGACGCCGGAGCGGCTGCCGATCAGCCGCGCCGGGTCGATCCCCGCGTCCTCGAGGGCCTGCCAGCTCGTCTCCAGCATCATGCGCTGCTGCGGGTCCAGCAGCTCCGCCTCGACCGGCGAAATGCGGAAAAACGAGGCGTCGAACCGGTCGATATCGTCGACAAAGGCGCCGAAGCGGCAGGCAGGGTTCGCAACGTCGGGATCGCGGATGATCTCGCCCACGCGTCCGACGCCGGAACCGGGCACCCCTTCGGTTACCGCGTTTCCGCCATCGACCAGTAGCTGCCAGAAGGCATCCAGATCGGTCGCGCCCGGAAACCGGCACGCCATGCCCACGATCGCGATAGGTTCCGCGGGAGAACCGGGGCGCGTGTCTGCTCGCATCATCTTCTTCCGTTAGGCACCGCTACCGCCGCGATGCCGGTTCATGGCTTCCTCGCACGTCGGCTCCCCGACGCCATCGTCGAGGCATTCAGGGCTGGGAGAAACCCATCGGAGATGGCCGACCAAGACCAACGATAACCGAAGATCGAAGGCCCTCGGACGAGCGGGTGCTCACACTAGCCTTCGTGACGGCGTCGGCCCCAAGCGGTGCCAAGGGCTACTCCCAGGGCAACTCCGATCGCCACGCCGACGCCGACGTTGCCCAGTGCCGCGCCGATGCCCACGCCTGCACCGGCTCCGAGTGCGATGCCTAAGCCGACGTGCCTACCTGAGCGCATGCCGCGTTGCCTCCATCGCCGATGGCGACATCATGCCCTCTTTCGGATAGACGCCCTGGACGCCGCCCGCCGCTCAAGTCGCGATAGCGCCGGGCAATTCGGACCCGGCGAGCGCGTTCATCCCGCCATCAAGCCGTTCATCCCGCCATCAAGCAAAGCCGAGAATGCGCTTCGGATTCTCGAGCAGGATGGTGTCGATCTGCTCTTGGTCGAAGCCTCGTTGCCGCATCATCGGCACCACATAGTTCAAGATGTGGGGAAAGCCCCAGCCACCGTAGCGAACCCGCGTCGACTTGCGGCAAATGTCGTGTGAGACCAGGATCTGCTCGAGGTGGCCCGCCTCCAGCAGCGCCAGGATCTCGTAGATGCGCTGGGTGTCGTTGGGGATATCCATGTAATCGTCGGCGGTCCAGTACGAAGGGAAGTGGCCCTCCCAACCGAAGACGTCGTATTCGAGGTAGCACCCGGTCCGCGCCAGTCGCAGGCGCTCCTCGGGGGTGCGCAGGCGGACGTCAATGTGGCACATGATGACGCGGCGCAGATCGGCGCCGGCGGCGGAGATGATATCCACTATTTCGAAGGGTGCGGCGCGGTTGCGGCCCGGATGAATGCTGAGGCATGCGCCGGTGTGCCGCTGCGCCCGGGCGGCGGCGCGCAGCACCTTGCGCTCGTTGTCCTCCAGCGGCCAGGAACAGCCGATCTCGCCGACGATGCCGGCCTTGACGCCGCTGTCGCCGACGCCGATTTCGATGTCCCGGACGATTTCCGCAAACACGTCGTCCTCGCTCTTCGCGGCAAGCTCGGGGGGATGACTCGGGGCGGTGTAATATCCCGATCCCATGATGATGTTGAGCCCAGTGGAGCGGGCGATCCGCGCCAGGCCTTCCGGGTCGCGTCCGACGCCGTTGATGGTGCAGTCGACGATGCTTTTGCCGCCCGCCACTTTGAAGAGCAGGGCTTCGTCTATGGCCTCGCGCTCGTCCAGCAGGCGCAGGTTGTCCAGATTCTCAAAGGAGTGGTAGCGCAACCAGCCCAGGTTCTCGATGCCGACCGGCTCGAAGGCCCGCCCCCGCTGGCTCGCCGCGGCGGGCAGCGCAAAGGCGCAGGACAGATCGACGAGCAGGTGTTCGTGAGGCAAGGTAATGCCCAGCTCGTCGCCGCATATCAAGCCCAGGACGGTCTGGACTTTTCCAACTCGTGAGGCATCGGCCATATCTGCACGCCTCCGCTATGTGCCCGCGAACTTCGCGAAGCCGGCACGAAATACCGCCCGCATAGCCGACGTTTTCAGGCTCTTGGGTCTGTCAAAGGCGGTGGGCGCGAGGGGACTCGAACCTCTGACCTCCACGATGTCAACGTGGCGCTCTAACCAGCTGAGCTACGCGCCCGCGGTGCAACCCGCCCGGCGGGTGCGCGTAGCATACTTCATCGGTTTCAGGCGCCAGACAGGCGCGCGGCGCATACTTGGGGTCTGCGAGATGGGGAATCTGCACGCATGAACACCCGCGATCCGGCGCCGGTGTCGGTGGCCGATCTGCGACGCCGGATTTCGGCCCTGCCGCGCTTTCACCTCACCGACCTGCCCACGCCGTTCGAGGAGCTGACCAATCTCCGCCAGGCGATCGGCGGGCCGCGTGTCTTCATCAAGCGCGACGACCTGACCCACAGCGCCCTGGGCGGCAACAAGAACCGCAAGTTCGAGTTCGAGGTGGCCGACGCCCTGCAGCAGGGCTGCGACGTGATCATGTGGGGCGGTGGCGTGCGCCAGTCCAACCATGCGCGCCAGTGCGCGGCGGCGGCGCGCAAGGCCGGGCTGGACGTCGTGTTGGTGCTGAACCGCGGCATCCACGGCGACGACCGGCAGGGCAACCGCCTGCTCACCGAGCTGCTGGGCGCCGACGTGCGGCAGGTGGACAGCGACGAGATGTTCGGCGTCGAGGAGGAGATGGACCGGGTCGAGCGGGAGCTGCGCGCCAAGGGCCGCCGTCCCTACATCGTCGGCTACAGCCCGCTCACCGCCGTTGGATATGTCGAGTGTCTGATTGAAACCGTGGAGCAGGCGGCCGAGCGCGGCGTCTCCCTCAGCCATGTCTACGTCGCGTCCGGCGGGGGCACGCAGGCCGGGCTTGAGCTTGGCGTGCGGGCGCTGGGCCTGGACCTCCAGATCCGGGGCTTCACGCCGCTGCGCGTGCCCGGCGGGCGCACGCCCGAGCAGGCCCGGATGGCGAACATGACAGCGGAACTCCTGGGGCTGGACTTGACGCTCGATGCCGCCGAGATTTCGAACACCGACGCCTACATGGGGCCGAGATATGCAGGGGCCACGCCGGACGGCATCGAGGCGATCAAGCTGCTCGCGCGGATCGAGGGCGTGTTCCTGGAGCCGGTCTATACGGCCAAGGCCTTCGCCGCGCTGCTGGACGACGTGCGCAGCGGCGATCTGAGCGAGCAGGACGCCGTGGCCTTCATGCACACCGGCGGCACGCCGCTGATCTTTGCCTACGCGGAGGAGCTCAGCGCCGGGTAGTCGCTCGCTTCATCATTCGGATGCGACCTGGCGGCCCAGCACGATGCGCTGCGTCCTTGGTTTGGCCGCAGGCGAATTGGCGGTGGATTCCCGCCTCCGCGGGAATGACTGAGGGGGCAATACCCTCACTCCAGCCCTTTCCCCACGGAGAGTCTTTCGTCGCCCTTCGTCATTCCGGCGGAAGCCGGAATCCAGGTCCGCTGAACCTATCCGCCCTGCCGTAGGGGCGACGCATGCGTCGCCCCCAACTTCTTTACGCAACGATCTCCTGCGGAAGCGGGTCTCAGCCCTACAGCCGCTCGGTGAACTCGATGACGTTGCTTTCGGGGTCCTTGGCGTAGACCACGCGCTTCCACGTGTCCGGCCAGTCCTGCGGCGATCCCCAGTAGTCCAGGCCCAGGCCCTCCAGGGCGGCGAGGATCGGGTCCAAGTCGTCGACGATGAAGTGGATGTGATTCATGCCGTGGCCATTGGGCCCCTTGGGCACGATGGCCGAGGGATGATTCGGATACTTGATCAGCTCGACGCCGTTGGGATGCTCCGGCGTGCCCAGGATCACGGCCTGCAACACAACGCCGGTGAGACCCGTGATGCCGTCGATGAACGGTCCCTCGCGGACGACGCGGCGGGTTTCCTGCAAGCCCAAGATCTCGCCGTAGAACCGCTCCATGAGCGGCAGATCGCGCACGACGACTCCCGTATGCCCTATCGTGATTGCCACAGCGTTCCTCCTGCACCCGTCTGTCGCCATTGTGGCGCACGCGGGTGGGATTGGCTTGCCTGATGGCCCTGTCGCGTGCGCACTTGCAGCTTGCCGTCGAGGCGGTCGACCGCATGGGCGGACCGCTGCGGCGAGTGATCGACGCGCACTTCAGCAACTTTTGCGTCGGCGCGGTGGCTCCTGACGCGCGCGATCGCACCGCGACGGGCCGCGCGGCCACCCACTTCTTTGAGTTTCGCGAGCCGTCCACCTGGGGACGCGCGACAGCGGAGCTGTTCGCCGCCCGGTCTGCGCTGGCGCGACCTGACCACGTAGCCGACGAGCAAGCCGCCTATGTAGCCGGCTATCTGGCACATCTTGCGGTGGACGAAGTCTTCGTCCTCTTCTGCGGTGAGTATGCGCGGCGCGCCGACAGGGCCGCTACCGTGGGACTCACCTACGCCCTGGAGCGCGGCTGGGACGACCCATCGGGGGCTCTGGCGCGGGCGGCGGGCTCGGTGCATCCGTTCGATCCGGGCGGGATCGACCTGATCGTCGCCGCGGAGCCACTGTCGAAACTGACGCGGTGGGTGCATCTGCTGGCGCTCGCGACCAGCCCGGCGGAGATTGTGCGTGTGTTCGACCGCGCCGACGGACGACCGGACGATCCAGCCGAGGCCGAGCGCATCGCCGCCGAGCGTGTGTCCACCGGGCGGGAGCTATTCGGCAACGACGTGGCGGAGCGGTTCGCGGCGCTGGCCGCGGACGAGATCGACCGGCGCCTGACGGCCTACGAGCGCGGCGACGGGGCGCGCTACGATTCGCCATCCCTGCGGGCCGGTTTCGAGACCGCGCCGCCAGCCGCATCCGGAGACGCCCGTGCATGACCTGGTGATTCGTGACGCGAGCATCGTCGACGGCACGGGCGCGCCCGGCTACCGCGGCAGCGTGGCCATCGACGGGACACGCATCGCTGCCGTGGGGCTGGTCCCGGATCGAGGCACGCGTGAGATCGACGCCGGCGGCCGCGTGGTCTGCCCGGGATTCATCGACGTGCACACGCACTCGGACCTGATGCTGCTGGCCGAGCCGGCGCACGAACCCAAGGTGCACCAGGGCGTCACGACCGATCTGCTGGGACTTGACGGGATCGGCTACGCGCCGCTGGCCGACGACTTGCAGACTTCCTTCCGCGACTACTTCGCCGCGCTCAACGGCGATCCGCCGATCAGCTGCGACTGGTCTACCGTCGCCGGCTGGCTGGACACGTTCGAAGGCGCGGCGGCCTGCAACGCAGCGCATCACGTGCCGCATGGATGCGTGCGGGCGGCCCTGGTCAGATGGGAAGACCGGCAAGCCACACCCGAAGAGCTGCGCGCGATGCAGCAGATCACGCACGAGGCGTTCCAGGACGGGGCCATCGCGCTCTCGACGGGCCTCGACTACAAGCCGTGCGCCTTTGCCGACACCGATGAGCTCGTGGCGTTGAGCGAGGTGGCGGCCGAATTCGGCGCGCCCTACGTGCCGCACATGCGCTACATCCTCGGCATGCGCGACGCCATCCGGGAGACCATGGCCATCGGCCGGCGGGCGGGATGCCCGGTCCACATCTCGCACTACATCAGCAGCGGTCAGCGCTGGTGGGAGAACCTGGACGAGGCGGACCGCGGCATCCGCGCCGGCGTGTCGCTGTCGTTCGACACCTATGCCTATCCCGCCGGCAGCTCGCTGCTGCACTTTTCGTTCCCTGACTGGGCGCTCGAAGGTGGGCCGCAGGAGATGCTGCGCCGCCTGGAGGACGCCGATACGCGGGCGCGGATCGCGACGGAGATGGCCAATCGCGCCGGCGACAACGCGCTTGAAGTCGACCGCGCGCTGCTGTCGAGCATGCCGGCCGGTCCCAATCGCCACCTGGAGGGCCGCATGCTCGGCGAGGTGGCCGACGAGCGGGACCGGGAGCCGCATGCGTTCCTCGTCGACCTGGTGCGGGAGGAGCGCGGGCGCGCGGCGTCGGTGTTCTTCAACGACCAGACGGACGACGACTTCGCGCAGATCATGCGCCATCCAAGCCACATGGTGGGCAGCGACGCCATCCTGCTGGGCGACGCGCCGCACCCACGCACCTACGGCACCTACCCGCGCTTCCTGGGTCGCTGGGCGCGCGAGCTTGGCGTCGTTTCGCTCGAAGCCATGGTGCGGCGCATGACGGGCATGCCGGCGGCGCGCTTTGGCCTGGTGGACCGCGGAATCCTTGCCCCGGGCATGGCGGCCGACGTGGTGGTATTCGACGCGGACACCGTCATCGACAACGCCACCTTCGAACAGCCGCGGCGACTGCCGACCGGCATCGACTACGTGATCGTCAACGGCACGCCCGTGATCGACGACGGCCGGCACACGGGCGCGACGCCGGGTCGGGGCTTGCGCCGGGGCCGGCCCACCGAGTGAACGACTCCGCGCCGGGCTACAAGGGCGGCGGTTGGTTCATGCGCCTGTGGTGGGCCGCGTGGCGCCGCGTGCTCTCGCGGCGCTGCGCCGCTTGCGACGGAGGGGGTCTGGAGGCCGGTCATTCCGGTCCGTTGCCCAGCGGGCGCCCCCACCGCTGCCCCCGCTGCTACGGCACCGGACGCGTCGCCTGGCCGTAGACCGCTCCGTTTGCCGGCGACCGCCGGCGATGCATGCGGCTTCGGGGTGCGGGCCGGTTGGAAACCGGCCCCTACCGGCCACGGCCCCATCGGGTCTGCGGTAGGGGCGAGTCTCCGACCCGCCCGCCCAGCGCCACGCCCGGCGTAGGCGCGACGCATGCGTCGCCCGGCCGTGCGTCTCGAATCGCGGGATCGTCACGGCGAGGGTGTCCGAAAACGTTGTTCAAGCGACCAATCGGGCGGTATAGTTGACATAACCGCGCCCCCAGGCGCGTCTTCCTTGGAGCAGGCGGATGTGCGGCATCGTCGGGTATCTCGGCCACGAGCCCGCCTCCGGCCACATCCTCACCGGCCTGCGCGCCCTGGAGTACCGGGGCTACGACTCGGCCGGCCTAGCCGTGCTGGGTCCGGACGGGATAAGCGTGCGTCGGCGGGCGGGTCGCCTGCACGACCTCGAGGCCCTGGTCGAGGCCCAGCCCGTCGAGGGCACGATGGGCATCGGCCACACCCGCTGGGCCACCCACGGCGCGGCGACCGACGCGAACGCGCATCCGCACCGCGATGGGTCGGGGCGCGTGGTCATCGTCCACAACGGCATCACCGATAACTTTGCCGATCTCCGCGACCGGCTGCTGGCATCCGGCCACGCGTTCAGCTCGGAAACCGACACCGAGGTCATTGCCCACCTGATCGGACTTGAGCTGGAGGCGGGCGCCGACCTGGCCAGCGCCGTCGGAGCCGCCGTGCAGCAACTCGAAGGGGCTCACGCCATCGTGGCGCTGTCGCCCGACGTGCCGGACGTGCTGGTCGCGGCGCGCCGGGGCGCGGCCGGGGGTCTCGTCGTGGGCCGCAACGGGGAAGCTTCATGTATCGCTTCGGACCTGGTGGCGGTGATTCGCCACACGCACAGAGTCCAAGTCGTCGAGGCCGACGAGATGGCCGTGGTGCACGCCGACCGTGCGGCGCAAATCACCGACCTCCGGCTGCGGCCGCGCACGCGGGCCATGATCGACATTCCCTGGGACCCGCTCTCGATTGCCAAGGCCGGCCACAAGCACTTCCTCGCCAAGGAGATCCACGAGCAGCCGACCACCCTGGCGTCGGTGATTCGCCCACGCATCACGCTCGATCCGATCGAGCTGAGGTTTCCGTCCTTCCGGCTGCCCATGCCCGCCGCCGAAATCGAGCGCGTGGTGCTGGTTGGCAGCGGCACGGCCTGGCACGCCGGTTTGATTGGGCGGGACTACATCGAGGACTTTGCCGGCTTGCCCGCGACCTGTGAGATCGCCTCGGAGTTTGCCTATCGCGCGAGCCCGCTGAGCCCGCGCACCCTGGTCGTCGCGATCACGCAGTCCGGTGAGACCGCGGACGTGCTGGCCGCCATTGGGCGCGCGAAGCGGGGCGGGGCAACGGTGGTGGGCATCGTCAACGTGGTGGGCAGCGAGGCGACGCGCCAGGCGGACGCGGTGATGTATATGCACGCGGGCCCGGAAGTGAGCGTGGCCGCGACGAAGACCTTCACCTCCCAGTTGGCGTCGCTACATTTGCTGGCGTGCCAGCTCGGCGTCGCCCGCGGCGTGCTCAGCCAGGAGGAACTGCGGCACCACCTCGCCGCGTTGGCGCACGTGCCGGAGCACGTCGAACGCGCGCTGACCTGCGAGCCGCAAATCGAGTCCCTGGCTCGCCGCTTCCACCGCTTCCGCGACTTCCTCTATATCGGGCGCGGTCAGGCGTTTCCGCTGGCGCTCGAAGGCGCGCTGAAACTCAAGGAAATCTCATACATCCACGCGGAGGGCTACGCCGCCGGCGAGCTCAAGCACGGCCCCATCGCCCTGGCCGAGTCCGACGTGCCGGTGGTCGCCGTCGCCACTGCGGGTCCCCTGCGGGACAAGACGCTCAACGCCGTCGAGCAAGTGCGGGCGCGCGGCGCCCCGGTGATCCTGATTGCCACCGAGGGCGACGAGCAGGCGGGCGCGACGGCCGACGAGGTGGTCTACGTCCCCAAGACGGCGGAGGCGGTGGCGCCGATCGTCACCGCGATCCCGCTCCAGTTGCTGGCCTATCACGTGGCCGTATGGCTGGGAGCGGACATCGATCAGCCGCGCAATCTCGCCAAGTCCGTGACGGTCGAGTAGCCGCCGTGCGAACGCAATGCACCTGGACCCGGGTGCCTGACTTGTCGCGGCCCGCGCCCGCGAAGCGTTGCATCGCGCTGGACCGGCGGGACTAAGTGGCCTCGCGGACGCAATTCCTGCTCCGGTCGCTGGCGATGCTGGCGCTGATCGCCGTCCTGGTGGTGATCATCCAGGAGGCCAGCGGTTCATCCACCCAGCAGGTGGCTCAGCAGCGCGTCGAAGAGTTGCAGCAGCGGATCAGCGCCGCCGAACTCGAGAATCAACGCCTCGACGAGCAGTTGCAATACGCCCGCTCATTGCCGGCGTTGCGGGAGATGGCCAAGCGCGAGCTCGGGCTGGTGAACCCCGGGGACCAGGCCGTGGTGCTTCAGGGCCAGGTGGAGGACCGCCCCCGACCGGCGCCGCTGCCGATCCCGACGGTGCCTCCGCCCGAGCCCGAGCCGATCGAGCTTGGGTATCTCGGCGGTTGGATGGCGCTCCTGTTCGGCGGCGACTGAGCCGGGCAGCCCCGCTAGACTGACCGACTATGCGCGTGCCCATTGCGCGGGTCGATCCGACGCTTCCGCTGCCGCGCTACGCCACGGGAGGTTCCGTCGGCTTCGACCTGATCACGCGCGAGACCACGCGCATCGAGCCCGGCGCGATCGGCCTTGTGCCCGCGAACGTCATCATCGCCGCGCCCCCCGGGTATATGGTCCTCGTCGCCGCCCGCAGCAGCACCCCGCGGCGAACCGGCCTGGTCGCGGCTCACGGCGTCGGCATCATCGACCGCGACTATTGCGGGCCCGACGACGAGATTCACGTCCAATTCTGGAACCCCACCGACAAGCCGATAGCAGTGGAACGCGGGGCGCGCATCGCGCAGGCCATACTGGTTCGGGTGGAGACGGCGGAGTGGGTGGAAGGCGAACCGGAGGGTGCGGAGAGCCGTGGAGGATTCGGCAGCACCGGCGACTAGCGATTTCCAAGATGCCGCGCCGCTAACCCGCCGTCAGGTTCGGCAGGTGCAGGATCGCGTCTATGCGGCGTTGGCGAACGCCGGCCTGGGTCCCGACGACCTGATCGTCGCCGCCGTCTCGGGCGGACCGGATTCCATGACCTTGCTCGACTGCCTGGTCGCCGCCCGGCGCCGGGGCGGGCCGGCCGTGCACGTGGCGCACCTGAACCACGGACTGCGCGCCGAAGCCGCGCAGGTGGCGGAAGCCGTCGTCGGCCATGCGCGCGACGCCGGCCTGCCGGTGACCGCCGGCACACCCCACGACTATCCGGTTGGCGAGACGGGGCGCATGCCGTCCGAAGACGCCGCCCGCCGCGCCCGCTGGATGTTCCTCAGAGACGTTGCACGGCGCGTGGGGGCCGTGCGCATCGCCACGGGCCACACCCGCAACGACCAGGCCGAGACCGTGATCATGAACTTGGCTCGCGGATCCGGGCTGCGCGGGCTTGCGGGAATGCGGGCGAACGATGGCGAGATCCTGCGCCCGCTGCTCGCGGTTTCGCGCCGCGACACCGCCGCCTACGTGCAGGCCCGGCACCTGGTCGTCGACCGTGATCCGCTGAACGAGACGCCAAGGTTCCGACGCAATCGCATCCGACATGAAGCTCTGCCGCTGCTGGACGACATCTATCCGGGGGCGGTGAACGCCATCGCCCGCGGCGCCGAAGTTCTCGCGGGCGAGATCGACGGGCTTCCGCTCTACGTGCAGTCCGCCGACGGCCGGCGCATGCCGCTGCATCCGGAGCGCGCGGCGGTGCCGGAGGGTTTGTTTCCCGCGACGTTGGTCGCCGCCGTTCGCGCTTTTGGCGGCCGGCGACAGCTTGGAGCGGCGCCGCTGGGCGCCGTGGCCCGTGCGCTGCGCGAGGACACTCATGGGCGTTGGGTCGATCTGACGGCCGACACGCACGCCTTTGTCCGCGACGGGGCCGTGGTGCTGTACCCGGAGCGGGCGCGCGACGCGACGTGGCGACCGCCGGTTTCGCTGACCGTGCCTGGCGAGGCGCGAGTGCCCGGCGGCTCGGTCGTTGCCGAGCTGATCGCGGGCGGCCCACCTTGGGGGCATGGCGTGGCAGTGGACGGGAGCACGCTCGACCACCAGCGGCTGCAGGGCCGCACGCTGACGCTGCGCGCCCCGGCGCCGCATGAGCGCGTGCACCCGGCTCGCGGCGAGGACACGCGCGACCTCGCACGGCTGCTCCGCAGCCGCGGGGTGACCGCCGACATCGCCGCGAGTATTCCGGTGCTCGACGTCGACGGCGCGGCCGTCTGTGTGCCCGGCGTATGGCGGGACCATGGCTTTGCGCCGCGTCCGGACGCACGCACCGTCGTGGCGCTGCATGCGCGCTGGGATGCGATTCGCCCGCCGGAAGCACGGGCGTGAATCCTACGGATGGCAGCGTTGGACTGCGCGAGACTCGAACCGTGGTCACCGCGCCGCGCATAACATTGCGAGCCGCTGCCCTGATATACAGTAGGCTGGGCTAAGTGCCCGCGTTAGCGCCGCGGCCCGTCGCATTCCCGCACGAAAGATTCTCGATTCATGAATAACCGACTCGTGCGCAACGGGTTCATGTATCTCGTGCTGGCCGTGGCGATCCTGGTCGTGCTGTTCGTCATGTTCAATCCGGGACAGCCGAATCAGCAGGTCGTGCCGATCAGCGAACTGCTGAGCCGGGTCGAAGCCGCCTCCGACAGCGGCTCGCTGCCCCGAATCATGGTGAGCGACACGCGCATCGTGGCCGCGTTCGACGGCAACGTCACCATCAGCGCCGTGGTGAACGAACGTTTTGACATCGACCAGGCGCTCGCCAACCGAGGCCTCAACGTCAACGGCCAGCAGGTCGCCGTCCAATACGAGACGCCCAGCCCCGCCCCAACCATCATCAGCATCCTGACCTCGATCTTGCCGCTGCTGATTTTCGTCGGGTTGCTGGTATTCATGATGCGGCAAGCCCAAGGCTCGAATTCGCAGGCGCTGAGCTTCGGCAAGAGCCGCCCCCGCATGGTGACGGGCAACCGCCCGCGCGTGACGTTCAAGGACGTGCAGGGCGTGGACGAGGCGAAGCAGGAGCTGGCCGAGGTGGTCGAGTTCCTCAAGTACCCCGAGAAGTTCACCAAGATCGGTGCCGAGATCCCGCGCGGGGTGCTGCTGGTGGGCCCGCCGGGAACCGGCAAGACGCACTTGTCGAAAGCCGTCGCCGGGGAGGCCGGGGTGCCGTTCTTCAACATCAGCGGCTCCGAATTCGTGGAAATGTTCGTGGGCGTGGGCGCCTCGCGCGTGCGCGACCTGTTCGAGAAAGCCAAGCAGAACTCGCCGAGCCTGGTGTTCGTGGACGAAATCGACGCCGTGGGCCGGCAGCGGGGCGCGGGCCTGGGCGGGAGCCACGACGAGCGCGAGCAGACGCTGAACCAGATTCTCGTCGAGATGGACGGCTTTGACACCGATCAGACCGTGATCGTGCTGGCCGCGACCAACCGCCCGGACGTGCTGGACCCGGCGCTCCTGCGGCCCGGACGATTCGATCGTCGCGTGGTGCTGGATCTGCCGGACATTCGCGGGCGCGAAGCCATCTTGCGCGTGCACGCGCGCGAGAAGCCCATCGAACAGGACGTGGACCTGGGAACCATTGCGCGACAGACGCCCGGCTTCTCGGGCGCCGACCTGAAGAACCTGCTCAACGAGGCGGCCATTTTGGCCGCGCGCCGCAACCGCACGACGGTGGGCATGTTCGAGCTCGAGGAGGCCATCGACCGAGTGATCGCCGGTCCCCAGCGCAAGAGCCGGGTGATGAGCGAGCACGAGAAGCGCGTCACGGCCTTCCATGAGATCGGGCACGCGCTGGTGGCCCATCTGCTGCGGCGCGCCGACCCCGTCTACAAGGTCACGATCCTGCCCCGCGGTCAGATGGGGGGCTATACCCGGTTCCTGCCGTCGCAGGATCGACACCTGTTGACCAAGTCGGAGTTCGAGGACCAGCTGGCGGTGGCCATGGGCGGCCACGCCGCCGAAGTGCTGGTCTTTGGCGAGATGACCACCGGGCCGAGCAACGACATTCAGATGGCCACCGAGATCGCCCGTCGCATGGTCACGCAGTACGGCATGAGCACCAAGCTCGGTCCCCGGGCGTTTGGTCGCCGGGAAGAACTGGTGTTCCTGGGACGGGACATTGCCGAGCAGCGCAACTACAGCGAGGCCGTTGCTGAAACCATCGACCGCGAGGTCTCCCAGTTGATCGATGACGCCCACCACCGGGCCCAGGACATGCTGGCGCGAAATCGTGGCCTGCTCGAGAAGCTGTCGGAGACCCTGATCGAGGTCGAGACACTCGACGCCGAGGCCTTCGAGCGCTACGTCGACGAATACCAGGGGCGCACGCCGGCGACGCAAAGCGATCCGCAACCCGCGCCGCCAGGTCCGTCGCCGGCGCCGGCAGCGCCGGCATCTCCCCCGGACCCGCCGGCGGAGCCTACACCCGCGCCCAAGCAGCGGCCCGCGGAGGGCGCCGCCGGCTAGCCGCCTGGCATCGGGGCACGGGCCGGCGGCCCGCGCCGGATTACTCCGCGTCGGCTCGACGGCGCCATAGCAGCCACATCAGCCCGTTGGCCAGCGCGTAGCAGGCCGCGGTGACCATGACGGCAACCGCCAGCGCCCGCTGCTCGGCCAGCACGCCGCCGATGGCGGCCGCGCCGGCCCAGGCCAGGTTCCACGCCAGCAACAGGCAGGCGTTGGTGGCGGGACGCGCGGCCTCGGTGACCCGCTCCATGTAGAGGGCGCCGCGCACCGGGGCCGTCATGTTCATAAGTGCGCCGCGGGCAAGAAACGCGAGGGAGCTTCCCAAGGGCCACGGCAGCAGGCCCATGGCCAGCAGCAGCGGAATCGAGGCCGACTGGGCAACCACAATGGCCGCGACCTTGCCCAGATGCCGCGCCGCGATTGGGCCGAACACCGACGCGCCCAGCCGCGTCATGAGACCGGCCCCGGCAAGCAGGCCGAACTGCGCCTCCGTGAGACCCAGTTGGCGGGTGAAATACACGTTGAGGAATGGAATGGTGAGACCGGCCCCGACGGCGATGACCACGTGCACGACGAGCAGGCGAGCGATCGCATTGACCTGGCCGCGCAGGGCGCCGAACGCCGATCGATCGATCCGAGCCGAGGGCGCGCGCAGCGCCAACAGCGGAAAGAACCCCAGCCCGCCGTAGAGCGCCGCCGCGCTGAGCACGGCGAAGAACCCGAGCCACACCGGCCATCCCGTCGCGTCCGCCAGGGCGCGCGGCGCCCACCCGCCGACGGCGTTTCCGGCAAAGCTCATGCCGAGGAACACGATGGCCGCCACGGTGAATAGGTAGCTCCGACCCTCGTCGTCGGCGCTGCCTGCGTACAGCGGGGCGATGACGACGTTCCAGAGCGCGCCGCCCAAGCCTCCCAGGGCCGCGCCGGCCACCAGGTAGCCGTAGCCGAACGGCGTCACCTGCAGCGCCGTTCCGACGCCAAGGAGCACGGCGCCGCCGAGGATCACCGGCTTCGCGCCTACGCGAAGCGCCAGCAGTCCGGCCGGAATCGCCGCCAGCCCGGCGGCCAGGCTGGCGCTGGTGACCAGACGACCGGCATCGGCGGCGGTGAAGCCCAGCTCCAGCACATAGAGGTTGTAGGCCACGCGGAAGACGCCGGCGCTGAACGCCCCGAGCAAGGTGCTCAGCAGCAGCAGGCGCGCATTGCGTGAGAAGCGACGCATCTCCCGCGCATACACCGCGCCGTCCGCGACCAGGGCGCGCCACGTGCGCCGGACGTGCGCCGCCAGCCGCCGGGGCGGCGGTGAGGCTAAGGGCCCGTTGCGCGGCGCTGGCGCCATAGGGTACGGGCGCGCATGACCGGCAGCTTGACCAGACTTCGATACTGATTGCGCGCGTGGTCGGCCAATGCCGGGCGCGGGTGCTGAACGCCGCCGCGCGCGGGCACCGTGGCGCGTGCGCCGATCGCGGCGCGAAGCTCGGCCGCCGTGTGGCCGGGAAACAACGTCAGGGCGCGGCCGAGATCTCCGAAGTGGGCGTCGGTGGCGCCAAGGGCCGCGCCCACCCGCTCGGCATGCGTCTCCTGAAACCGGCGCGCTTCGGCGCGGGCGCCTTCCCGAAAGTACTGGTTCTCGGTCTCAATGCCGTCGAATCGGACGTGCGCCAGCGCGCGCAGGAGTCGCTTGGCGGAAATGGACGTGGGCACGCCCAGAAACGGGTGCGCCACGATGGCCAATCCGCCCTGCGCCTGGATGGCCTCCACGGTCTCGACTAGCGGGCGGAAGATCGGGACCGGGCGCTCCAGAAACAGCCCCACCACGTGATCCTGCCGCCGGGTGGTGACCTCCATCCCCACGATGATCTCGACCCGCGCGTCGGCGGCGGCCGCGATGTCGCGTGCTCGCAGCGCGCCGTCGATCGTGTCGTGATCGGTGACCGCCAGTACGTCCATTCCAAGCGCGTCGGCCCGTCGGACCAGGGCGCCCGGGGACGGCACGCCGTCACTGGCGCACGTGTGGGCGTGCAGCTCGGCCAGCCCCCAGCCTTGCGGCGGCGCAGGAGGCGCGTCACGCGGAAAGATGGGCCGCGGATCGGCCGGCCGCGAGTCGCCCGCCACTAACGTACGATCCGCATGTCGCGTGTCGCCCAAGTTGCCGCCCCGCACATGACCACCATGGAGCCTGGACCCCCTTGGAACGTCGAGGATTGTCCCGCCGCATATAACGGCACGCCCATTGCGTGGGACCCGGAACGGTATGACACCGCGGCGATGCCCTTCATTGTGGCGATCAAGCAGCATTTCTGGTCGTGGCGCATCCGACAATTCGCGGTTCGCACCGGCGTGCTCGAAGTTGAGGTGGACGTGCCCAGCGTAGCGCCGGACGGGATGACGATGATTGCGTTCGAGGCGGGCGACGCCACACCGGCGGATGTGAGTCAGGAGTTCCAGAGAGTGGTGGAGGCCATTGGCGGGGTGCTGCTCGACCACGTATGGAGATTTCGACTCGTCTTTTCGGATGGGAACCGCACGGAGGAGTTCAACTGGCGCGTCGGTGGGTGAGCCGCCCATAGCCGCCACGTAGCCGCTCGGGATTCTCGCGAGCGAGTACGATGCCATCGCCCGCATCGTGCGGGTGATGCCTCGTGCGGGGCCGGTGAAAGCACGTCGCGCGCCGTCTGCGCCATTGGGTCGTGTTGCCGCCAGGATTGGGCGCGCGCCGCTGCGCCTCCCGAACATGGGCGATCTGAATGCAGCGCTGGCCCCGGACGTGCGCAGGAACTTCCGCGCCACGCTCGTGCATTGGATCCTGGCGGGGGTCTTCGTCGGCAGCGTCGGCAGCTACATGACGGTCGTCGTACGCCGGATCGGCGGCGACGAATTCACGGTGGCATTGGCCGTTGCCGTGCAATTCATCGGCGGGATCCTGGCCATCGCCGGTCCTTACCTCCTTCGAGGATTTCGGCCCGAACGAGCGGTGGCTGCACTCTGGACGGTCGGACGCCTGGTCCTGGTCGCCGCACTGTTTATCGACGAGGCCGGCCCGTTTCTCGTGATGCTCCTTGCCTGGTCGATCATCGCCATGATGGGCGTCCCGCTTTACGTGGGCGTGACCCAGGCCGCGTTTCCCGCCCGGCTGCGGGGTCGGATCATCGGCGCGGGCCAGGCTGCCATGGCGGTTGTGGTGCTGCTGGTGTCGCCGGTGGCCGGCCGACTGATGGACGCGGTGGGCTACGGCCCGGTGTTCGCCGGCGGCGCCGTGGTCGGCGCGCTCGGGGCGCTGGCCCTCTTCCGCATCCGCGCGTGTCGCCGTCCGCCGATCGACCGCCCACCCCCGTGGCGTATGTTTCGGCAGACCCTGGCGAACCGACGCTTTCGCAGCTATACCGCAAGCTCGACCGTCGCCCTATTCGGCGACTTGCTGATCCAGCCAACCATCGCGATTGTGCTGGTCGACACGTTTGACGCCTCCTTCACCATCGTCGGCGTGCTGGCGCTGATCCAGAGCGTCACCTGGGCGGCGGGATATCTCCTCTGGGGCGCCGTGAGCGACCGGCGCTCCGGGCCGTTCGTCGTCTGGATGTCCAATCTGCTCAAGCTGGTAGTCGCGGCGCTCTTCATCCTGGCCATCCAGGCGGACAATCTGTGGCTGCTGGTGCCGGCATACGCGGCCATCGGGCTGAACTTCGCGGCCGGGGACGTGGGCTGGCAGACGTCACTGGCGTCGCTGGCGCGACCCGAGGACGTGGATGCGTTTGCCTCGAGCTTTTGGCTCATCCTTGGCGTTATGGGCATCGCCGGCCCGCTGGTCGGCGCCGCCGTGCTCGTGGCCGGCGGTCCGGTGGCGGCATTCGCCTCGGCGCTGGGTCTGGCCGCGGTGGGCAGCGTGCTCATGGCTCGCGTGGCGCATGGCTTTGTCCCCGCCGAAGAGCCCGAGCGCGAGGCCGCGGCCAGCGCCGAGGACTCTCGGCTGGCACACTGAATCGGCCCGCTGCTCAGCCCACCAGCCAGGCCCCGGAGGCGCCATGACCACCATCGCAGACCTGAAGCAACGCGTGGCGGACGCGATCGACGACCGACAGGACGAGATCATCGCGATCGGCGAAACCATCATGGGACGGCCCGAGTTGGGCTTCAAAGAGTTTGAGACCGCGGCGCTCGTGGCGCAGACATTCGCCGAACTGGAGCTGGAGCACCGCACGGGCCTGGCGATCACCGGCGTCTCCGCGCGGATCGACACCGGGCGTCCGGGTCCCACGTTGGCGCTCATCGGCGAGCTCGACGCGCTGACGGTGCCGGGACACCCGCGAGAAGATCCGGCTACCCACGCCGCCCATGCCTGCGGGCACAACGCCCAGATCGCGGGGCTCATGGGCGCGGCCGCGGCGTTGAGCGACCCGCGAGTTCAGCGTGAGTTGAGCGGCACGATCGTGCTCATGGCCGTGCCGGCGGAGGAGTATGTCGAGGTCGAGTACCGGTATGGTCTCCAGCTCGCGGGTGAGCTCGAGTTCTTGGGCGGCAAACCCGAGCTCATCGCCCGTGGCGAGTTCGACGACATTGATCTCGCCATGATGATTCACACCCACGCCCAGCCCGACCAAAACGGCATGGCCGCCGTGACGGCCTCGAACAACGGCTGCGTGGTCAAGCAGATTCGCTATGTCGGGGTGGCGTCGCACGCCGGCGCCGCGCCGGAACGGGGCGTGAACGCGCTCTACGCCGCCCAGCTTGGCATGGCCGGAATCAACGCGCTGCGCGAGACGTTTCGCGACGAGGACGCGGTGCGCGTGCACCCGATCATCACGCACGGCGGCGACCTGGTGAACGTAATTCCCTCGGACGTTCGGTTGGAAACCTATGTTCGCGGCAAGACGACCGACGTCATCGACGCGGCCTCGGCCACGGTCGACCGCGCCCTCAGAGCGGGGGCGATGGCCCTAGGCGCCGAAGTCGAGATCCGCAGCTTGCCCGGCTATCTGCCGCTGGTGAACAGCAGCGCCATGGCCGAGCTGTTTCTCGCCAACCAGCGGGATGTCCACGGCGAGGACGGGATAAAACGGTTGGGCCACCGCACCGGATCGACGGACATGGGCGACGTGTCGCACATCATGCCGGCCTTGCATCCCAGCATGGCGGGCGCCACCGGCACCAACCACGCCACCGATTGGGACATCGTCGATTCACAGATGGCCTACGTGGAGCCGGCCAAGGCCTTGGCCTGGATGGCCGTGGATCTGCTGGGCGACGGCGCGGGCGCCGCGCGGCGCATTGTGGACGACTTCGAACCGCTCATGACGCGCGACGAATACCTCGCGTACCAACGCAGCGTGATGCGCGAGGAGCGCTGGTCGCTCGGCGGGTAGCCGCCCGCCCGGCCCCGCGCCCGCGGGGCCGGCGAGGGCCGATCCCCTCAATTGCCGACCGTTGCCGGCTCGTTAGGGCCTGTGGAAGGTGATGTCTTGCAGCAGGTTCCCGTTCGTCCAGACCACCCAGAAGCCGCCGTCTCTGCCCAGACCCGGATACTGCGCGCCGCGCAACAAGAACGACGGACAGTTGAACGACGCTTGGTAGACGCCGTCGTGCACCCGCCAGTCGCTTCTCGTGCTACAGCCGGGCACCGGCACGTCGACTTCCGAGAGATCGTCGACGATCGAGGTCGCTTGAATGCCGACCCAGAGCCGCCAGGCGCCCTGTGCGTCGACCTGAACACTATGAATCCCAGCCTGGGCAACATTGATCGTCAGATTCGTCCGATACCCAACCCTTGCGCCATCGAGGGGGCGGATTTGCCCGCCGCCGGGCGATTGAAAGGTCACCGTGATCGGAGCCTGGGACCAGTTGCCGTACTCGAGCGAGATTCTGACATCGCCGGCAGGCAACCTCAGATCGCCGGTGCCGCCGTTGAAGCCGCTGATTTCTTGATAGGGAATCGTCGGATCAGCAGCCTCGAAAACGGTTCCCGTCGACGTTACGGCAAAGAACCTCCCGCTGCGGAACCAAACCGCCCAGAATTTCTCCTTGGTGTTGATGTCGGAATACGACGTACCGTCCAGCTTGGTACCGCGACAGTCGAAGTTGGCCCGGTGGACGCCCGGGGAGTCCTCGTGCCACTGCACCCTGGTCCGACAGTCGTTGAGCGGCAGCGGCACGGATGGGAGTCCGGGCTCATGGCCAACCCAGATTCGCCAGTCTCGGATGGCGCTCACCTGAAAGGCGTAGGAGCCGGCCTGCGGCACGTTGATGTCGATCTCACTGTAGTAAGGCACTCGGACGTTATTGAGCAAGGGGGTCGCTGCGCCGCCCTGGATCCCGTAGTTCACCGTCACCGGGCCGTCGCCCCAGCCGCCGAATTGAAGCCTGAGCGTAACCGTGCCCTGGGGCAGGATGAGGGTTCCAGCTCCGACGTTGAAGCCGCTGAAGTTTTGGTAGGGGATGCCAGCCGACGCTGGCGTCGAGGGCGTTGCGGGCGTCGTGCCCATGGAAGGCACTGCCGCCGGCAAGACTGCTCGCTGGAGGCTGGCCACGGAAATGCCGTACCGCGCCTCCCAGGTGGCAACGTCGAGGACGAAGTTGCCGTAGTTGGTCTCATTGATGCCGAAGATCTCCACGTCGGCGATGGACTGGATGTGGAACAGGCGCGGCTGCGGCCATTCGGTCTCCCACTTGACCAGATAGATCGGATCGCCCTGTTTCAACAGGCCGGCCGAAAGCCACGGATCGCCCTTCGGCAGGGCGCGCAGCCCCTCCAAGCTGACCTCGATGCGGGCATTCCAGTTGATATGCCGGCCGGACAAGGCGCGGGTGTCGCCGCCCCAGTGCAGGACGCCCTGGTCGTCGGCAATCCACAGATGCGGCGTGCCCTGCAGCGCCACCACGGTGCCGGGCAGAAAGACTTGCTGCGCGTGCGCTACCGGCAGCGCCATGAAGGCGCCGACCGCGATTGCCAGGACAATAAGGCTCTTGCGCCACCACCTTGGCTTCCGCATGCCAATCTCCTTTTTGCGTGGGTTCGAAAGAGCCAAGCGGCGCGCTGGCCCACGATCAGACCGACGGTGGAAATGCGTCAGGTCGCTTCTCACCCGTACGTCAGCACTCTCGCCGTTTAAGTAAACGCGAGGACACCTTGGTAACGTTCTAGTGCAACAGTTTACACAGCCGCCAAGCTACCACATGAACATGGCGAGGCCGCGAGACCCGAGACCTGGGAATCAACGGCACGCGAGGCCCGGGCAGCCCTCGCAAACGGCTAGAATCGCCGGAGTGGATTGGAGCCTGCGGAGGGTCGGTGAGGAACATCGGCCGCAGCCTGCTGGCGCTCGGGGTGCTTGTCGCCGTTGCCTGCGGCGAGGCCGAGGCGCCGCCCACGGGAGATTCTGAACCAACACCCAAAACCCAGGAGCGCGTGTTGACGTACGACGCCTATCCAGAGATGCAGATCGATTCCGAGGAGTCATACACGGCCGTGGTGACGACCAATCTCGGCCAGATGACTTTTGAATTGCTGCCGGCGGAAGCCCCGCTGGCCGTGAATAACTTCGTGGTCCTGGCGCGCAACCGGTACTACGACGGTGTGGTGTTCCACCGGCTGATTCCACGGTTCATGGCCCAGAGCGGCGACCCGACCGGCCTCGGCACCGGCGGGCCTGGCTACACCTTTGCCATCGAGCCGCCTCAACGCCCCTATGTCCGCGGGAGCCTCGCGATGGCCAACACGGGTCGGCCGCACTCGAACGGCTCGCAGTTCTTCATCGTGTTTGACGATCTCACGGCCCTGGGTCGGCTGTCGCCGGACTACTCGCTGTTTGGGCAGATGGTGGAAGGCGAAGACACGCTGGCGAAGATCGAGGCGGTCCCCGTTGGAGTGGCCGGCACCGGCGAACGATCTCGGCCGCAAGAAACCATCACCATCACGTCCATCGAGATTCACGAAGGCTAGGGCGGCCACGCTGGCATCGGTTGCCGCCGGATCCCCGGGTCGCCAGGCGCACCCGCACGAGACACCGGCGGCGCCACCCATGGTCGATGTCGAGCGAAGGACGGTATTCGGACTCGAATCGCCGCGCGGCGAAGCAGCGGAGGGACCGAATGGCTAGTCGCGCCCACGCGAGGCGTGCACGTCTGGCGACCTTTGGCCTGGGTCTCGTCGTGACCGGCGTGGATCAGGCCATCAAGCTCATGGTGGACGCGGTGCTCCCGCCCGGCGGGGCCACGATCGGGCCGGTGTTCACCCTGCGGCGAGTGAACAATCCCGGCGTCAACTTCGGGCTGTTCAGCGACCATCCCGCACCGATCCTGATCATCACCGTGGCAATCGGCGTGGGCTTCGCCGCCTACGTCGCCGCGCGGCCGCCGCGGCGGTGGTGGCAGATTGCCGCCTTTGCGCTGCTGATCGGCGGCGCGTTCGGCAACGTGATTGACCGTCTGCGCATCGGCGCGGTCTTCGACTATCTCAACATTGCGCCGTTCGTTGGCTTTTTGAATTTCGCGGACCTGGCCATCGGCGCAGGGCTGATCGTGCTGGTTGCGGACAGCCTGCGCGAGCGGCGGCCGGCGGCCAATCCTCCGGCCGGCGCCAACGGGGGTCCGGCCCCACCGGGCTAGGCTATGGGTACCCCCGGCGCGATTCGAACGCGCGCGCCCGGCTCCGGAGGCCGGCGCTCTATCCACTGAGCTACGGGGGCTGCGCTGTCATTCTAGACGGCGCAATCCGTGACGAAAGGGTCCGGAGCGCATGGAGACATGGCGGCTGCTCGTTGACCCGGCAGCGGCCGGCGCGCGGAACATGGCGATCGACCAGGCCATGGCGGAAGCCGTGCAGCGCGGCGACGCTCCGCCCACGCTGCGCTTCTACAGCTGGCGGCCGCGCGCGCTTTCCCTCGGCTATCACCAGCCGCTGCACCTCGTGGACCGCTCGCTGGCGCGGCAACGCGGCATCGATGTCGTGCGCCGGATCACCGGCGGCGCGGCCCTGCTGCACAGCGACGAGCTGACCTATGCAATCGCGGTTCCGCGGCGGCATCGGTTGGTGCGAGGCGGGGTGCGGGCATCCTATGCGGCGCTCACGCAGGGGCTTGCCGCCGGACTGGAAGCCTTGGGGCTGGCGCCGGAGGCCGGCGCTCCCGCCCATGCGGCCGAGGAGACGCTGCCAAGCCTCTGCTTTTGGTCACCGAGCGGGCACGAGCTGTGGGTGGCCGAACACAAGATGGTCGCCAGTGCCCAGGGCCGAGTGCACGGCGGCGTGCTGCAGCACGGCAGCCTGGTGATGTCTCACGACCTGGACCTTCACCCGCTCACCCGCACGACGGCGCCCAACGCTTGCCCGCCGGGTCTGCGCGATGTCTTGCCGCAGCCCACGACGATTGGCGAATTGGTGCAGACCCTCACGCAGGGTGTGGCCGAGCGGCTGCGCATTGCGCCCCAGCCGGGCGCGCTTTCGCCCGCCGAGCGCAATCGCAGCGACGAGCTGGTCAAGGTACGGTACGCGCACGATGCCTGGCTCGCCCGCTGCTGACTCGGGATCTCAAGTGTCGGTGCTCGCCCGCGGGATGGCGGTGCTCCGCTCGGCGCAGCTCATTCTGGATGCGGGCTGCGGCGCCGGTCGCGCCGCCGTCGAGCTAGCCGCCGGCGCTCAGGTGATTGCCATGGATCGCGACGCCGAGGCGCTGGCGCAGGCGCCGCGGCATCCCAACATCTGGTACCTGCGGGCCGACGCCGACCGGGCGCCGATTGCCACCGACGCGCTGGACGCCGTCTTCAGCTTCGGGCTGCTGCAGATGCTCGGTGTCGATGGCAACGAAGACATCCGGCGCGCGCTGCGGGAGTTTCAGCGCACGCTGCGACCCACCGGCGTGGCGGTGATGGGCACGCTGGCGGACTTCAGAACCCATGACTCCCCATTTCGCAGCCTCACCGGCGCCGAGGTGTCGCAAGTCATGCGCAACACCTTTAACCTGCGCGAGCTCATCGGTCTGATGGATAGCGATGCTGCGGGGATTCGCTCGCGCTATTGGTACATCCACGCCGTACCAATCACCGGCCCGACGCCCCGCCGGCGGTCGGCAAAGCCGCATCGGGCTCGCGCTGGCGCCAAACGGCGCCAGTAACCGCGTCGCAGATCCACAACCGGCCCTGCCGCAGCGTGAGCCCGTGCGGCTCGAACGGGTCGCCATCGAGATCAAGGCGCTCAAGCACGGCGCCGTCCCGCGCGCTGAGCCGCAGCACGGTGCGATCCGAAGTGAAGGCGCACCATAGCGCCTTCCCGTCCCAGCCCAGCCCGTGGGCGCGGTCCATGGGCACCGGAATGACCCGGCGCGGCGCCAGCGATTCGGCGTCAACCAGCGTCAGGGCGCGCTGATCCAGCGTCGTGAGCCACAAGCCCTCGGCGGTCCACTCCAGGCCGTGCACGTCGCTATCGCCGGGCGCGCGAAACTGGGCCAGCATCGCGCCTGTATGGGGATCAGTTTTGACGATCCGAGTGTGCGCCGTGTCCATGGCCGTCGGCGGGCGCGTTTTCGGCAGGCCGTTGGAGCACATCCACAGCGCGCCGTGGCCGAAGGTCACCCCACTCGACTTTCCGGCGCCCGTGGCGAACGACCGGATGACCGTGCCGTCGTCGGGCGCGACCAGAAACGCTCGGCCCTGGTCCTGATCGGCGATCCACAGGCCCTCGGCGGTGGCCTGCAGCCCGTTGGGATGCGCCACCGGCGCCTGGAACGCGTGGTCGAAACGCCGGGTCACGGCGAAGCTTCGGCAGCCAGCGTCTGGATGGCGCGGCGTCCGAGGATGCGCACGTCCTCGCTGATGTGGCTGGCCCCAAGGTCTTTCGACGAGAACCAGCGCTGCTCGCTGTGCTCCGCCGCGGCCAACCGAGGCTCTCCGCCCACGGCGTGACCGAAATAGATGAGGTCGATGTGAAAGTGCCCGGGTTCGATGGTCTCCAACAGAATCGTTTCGGGTCGCGGCAGGCCCCGCACGTCATCGTCGTCCACGGGCAAGGTGTCGCCCACGATCGCAATGTCGAGGCCAGCCTCTTCGCGCACCTCGCGGCGCAGAGCCTGCGTGGGATCCTCGCCGGCCTCGATGTGCCCGCCGATGGGCAGCCACTTCTTGAGCTTGCGGTGGTTGACCAGCAGCACCTTGCCGTCACGCACCAGGAATCCGGTGGCGGTGAAGTGTTTGTCCGGAAGGGCAGGGCGGCTCACGCCGCGATTGTAGGCAGCCGCCGCCCCGCCATGGTGGAGATGGGGGCGAGTCGAACGCCCCGTCCAGAGGCCGTCACCCCGCCGCGTCTACAGGCATAGCCGATCGCTATGGTTCTCGCCGGCTTGCCCGCCGTTCGGCCGCGGGCAACCCGACCAGTCCGCGTGTCTTAGCCGGCATATGCGGACGCCTCTGCCGGCGCAGCCTAGAGTGTTGGCGCCTGGTCCGGCCCGCTAGGCACGAGCCGGGCAGACGTCACGGCGCTTAGGCCGCGAGTGGGAGCGCTTCTTGCTCGCCAGTTACTTGGTTTGCCGCCTTTTTTTCGAGCGTGACGGCGTGCTCGACCTGCAGCAGCGGACCTCGGACTTCTGTCGAAACCCGGCATCCCCAGCGATTCAATGCTAGCGCATGCGCCGCGCGATCTCACGCGCATCGTCGCGAGCGCGAATCTTCTCCCGTTTGTCATAGGCGCGCCGCCCCCGCACCAGGCCAATCTCGACCTTGGCCCACCCTTTCTCAAGGTAAAGCCGCAGGGGCACGGCGGTCTGCCCGGCCTGGTTGGTGTGGCGCGCCAGCTCGTCGATTTCGGCCCGATGGAGCAGCAACTTCCGGGGACGGTCGGGATCGTGATTGGCGTCGGCGGCCGGCTTGTAGCGCGCGATATGCACGTCGCGCAGAAAGGCCTCGCCATCCTGGACGGCGACATAGCCCTCGCGCAGCGAAACCGATCCGGTGCGCAGGCTCTTGATTTCGGTGCCGCGGAGCTCCAGGCCGGCATCGAACGTGTCCAGCACCACGTAGTCGTAGCGGGCGCGCCGGTTGACGGCAAGAGTGCGATTCCGGCTGGTCGGGGGCGGCGTCGCCTGCCGCCGCCGGCGTTTACGCGCCATGCGAGTCCGTGCCGGACCGTGCGCGACCCTCGCCCGCAGGCGGGCTGGGCGCGGGGCTAGCCGGCGGCCGAGGCGCTTCCGACCGGGACCATGCCTTCAAGCAACTTCTCGAGCGCCATGGTGTGGCTGCACGTCTGCCAAACCATGAAGAACTCGCAGTCACAACTCCACGCACCGTCGGCCAGCCTGATCACATGATCGTTGTTGTCGCCATCGAACCGCACCGTCAACGCCTCGAAGTGGATGCGATGCGGTTCCTGGGCGTACTTGTGGGCTTTCTGGACCTTGCTGATCAGACTCGACTGCACGCGAGACCTCCTTAGACCGCCCCACTCCAATGAAAAAGCGCCCGGACGTGACCGGGCACCCAAGGCTCAGCGGCTCGATGCGTTGAAAACCGCACGCAAACCAAGCGCTGCTGATGCATGGACGATTATAGCGCCGAGCGTTCGCGCCGTTCCGGCTACCACCCATATTGCAGGCGAATGGAGAGCCGCTCCGGCAGGCCGAGGTCCGTCATGCGGCGCTGGACCTGGGCGACGTCATAGGTCGCGCGCTCGACCTGGAGGGTGCGGGCCTCGGGATCGAACAGGGCAAAGGCCGCGCGCGGATCGCCGTCCCGCGGCTGACCCACGCTGCCGGGATTGACGATCAGTCGATCGTCGTCGACCACGATGCGCTGCCCCGGCGTCGGGACCTCGGTGGTGAAGGCTTCGCTGCCGGTGGCCCCACTGCGCCACCGGAACACCAGCGGGACGTGCGTGTGCCCCACGAGGCAGATGTCGCTGGCGAAATAGCCGAAATTGGCAATCGCGATGCGCGCGTTGGTGATGTATTCCCACACCGGATCTTGGGGGCTGCCGTGGGCGACCGCGACGTCGCCGAACATTCCGGCCGGCTCGAGGTCGGCCAGATACTGCCGGTTGACCGGCGTGAGCACGCCGCCGGTCCACTCGCAGGCCGTGCGGGCATCGGCGTTGAACCGAATCAGGTCGGCCTTGCCGATGGACCCCCAATCGTGATTTCCGACCAGCGAACGCAGGGGCAGCTCCCGCAGGCGCTCAACGACCTCGTTTGGGGACGGCCCATAGCCAACCAGATCGCCCAGGCACCAGACCTCGTCGACGCTGCCGGCGGCACGGAGCACGGCGTCGAGCGCGGTGAGGTTGCCATGCACGTCGGCAATGACCAGGATCGTCAGGAGCGCGCTCCGTCATTCGGTGCGCCCAAGGCGGCGCTGGGGCCATTATGCGCGGGCCTCCCCAACGTGTACGGCGCACCGTCGATCGTCGATACTGGAGGCGCTGCCGTTGCGCGCGGCAGCCGGCGTGGAGGTGGAACCGTGCGACGCAATTCCGGGCAAGTCCTGGTCGGGCTGATCATCATCGCGGTTGGGCTGGCCCTGCTGCTCGACAACCTCGACGTGGGCGGCAGCCCGTGGCGGTTCTTTCCCTCGGTCATTGCCCTGATCGGGCTTTGGGCGCTCGCGCGCACCGGCTTTCGCCAGCCCGTCGCCCCGCTGCTGCTGATCGCGATCGGCGTGACCGTGCAGCTTTCGATCCTGGATGAAGTGCCGGAAGGGGTGCGATCGGCAATCTGGCCGGTCCTAGTAATTCTCTTCGGTCTGATGCTCATCTTTTGGCGCACGTCGCGCAGACGTGCCGTCGCCGGCGCCGGCGACAGCGGGAGCTATGTCGCCATATTCCACGGAGTGCAAGACCGGGTGAACGGTCCCCTTGGGCAGATTCAGGCCACGGCGGCTTTTGGCAGCGTGGAGCTCGACCTGCGCGAGGCCCGCATCGAAAACCCGCCGGCGAACATCGATGTCTCGTGCCTCTTCGGCGGCATCGAGATTCGACTGCCGCCGGACGCGGCGGTGCAGAACGACGTGCTGGGGCTGTTCGGCGGCGTCGAAGATCAGCGTCGGGCCGGCGCTGCCGATGCCGTCACGATCAACCTGCGGGGAGCCGTCATTTTCGGCGGGCTGCGGATACTGGACTAATCTCCAGCCGCCAGAACTAGCCTTCGCTCCGAGCCGGAGGCGTGAGTCCCCGCGCCTCGACCGCCGCGATGAACTGCGCCCCGCGGTCGAACTCGTGCGCGAATAGTCCAAACGAGGCGCACGCCGGCGAGAGCAGCAGCGCGTCGCCGGGCTCGGCCATGTCGAGCGCGGCCGTGACGGCGGCGTCCATGTCGTCAACCGCCACCGGCGCCAGCGATCCCAACTGTGGGATCAAGCGATCGGTGCCCGCGCCCGGAAGCAGCACGACGCCGCGTATGCCGGCGTCGCTCTCCAAGCGCCGCGCCAGCGCGCTGAAGTCGAGCCGCTTGTCCGACCCGCCGGCGATGAGCGCCCAGGGCCCCGGAATGGTGTCGAGGGCCGCCAGGGTCGCGTCCGGAATGGTGGCGGTGGTGTCGTTATACACGCGGACCGAGCCGATGGTCCCAAGAAAGTCCTGACGGTGCGCCACGCCGGTGAAGCCAGCGACGGCTCGGCGAATCGCTGCCTCCGGCACGCCGAGCTCCTGGGCGGCCAGCGCCGCCGCCGCCAGGTTCGCGCGGTTGTGCGCCCCGCGCAGCGCGGCGTCGCTCCAGCCCGGCGGCTCAGCCCCGGCGGGAACCCGGACGACGCGGCCCCGCGCGCGGTTCGCGAACCAATCGCCCCACCCCGGACCGGCGGGCAGCACGGCCCAATCGCCCGGCTGCTGGGCGCGGAGCAGCTCGGCCTTGGCGGCGGCATAGGCCTCCATCGAGTCATAGCGATTGAGGTGATCGGGCAGCAGGTTGGTGACAATGGCGCCCGATGCGCGCGCGCCGGCTCCCGCCAGGCCCTCCGTTTGCCAGCTCGACATCTCGAGCACCACCACCTCGTCGGGTTGAATCTCGTCGAGCTGGGTCAGCGCCGAGACGCCCATGTTCCCCGCGAGCCGCGTGGGCCGTCCGGCGGCGTGCAGCATGGCATGCACGGCGGCAGCGGTGGTCGTCTTGCCGCGGGTGCCGGTCACGGCCACCACTTGCGACGCGGGACACCAGCGCAAGAACATGGTGAGCTCCATCTCGATGCGCGCGCCGGCCGCTCGCGCCACGGCCAGCGCCGGTGCATCCAGCGGAACCGCGGGGTTGCGCACCACGATCTCGGCGTCGCGAAAGTCCTGGAGATCGTGACGTCCGAGGACGTAGCGCACGCCGCGCGTCCCAAGCTGCTCCAGGCTCGGCGCCAATTGGGACGCGTCGCGCAGGTCCGTCACCACCAGCGACGCGCCATGGCGCCGCAAGAACTGGGCCACGCCCAGCCCTCCGCCGTGCAATCCCAGCCCCATCACCACCACGCGCCGACCGGTCAGCGCGCGCGGGCTGTCAATCGGCAGCGGTCGTGGCCGGTCAGTCATGACGCACATCCGGCCGGACAAAGACCATCGCCCGGCGGCAGCCCTGAATTCGGGCTGTCACGACAAACGCTTATGACAAGTCGCGCGGCGCCTATCTGAAACGATAGAGACGGGCTGCATGCACGGCGGACATCGGTCGAACAGTTTGACATATTTTGATGCTTCAAAATAGTTCGCCATCGTCGATGCCCGACTCGCGAACGATAAACTTCTCGCCTTTCGCGAAGGTGAACTATTGACATTGGCGTAGTAAGGCTTACAGTTGAAGCAGCTTACGGCCCCGGCCGTAACGTTGCTGCATTTTCGGGCTTGGGGAGGCTCGCTCGTGGTCCGTCATTCCGACCGCTTCGAATAAGGCACCGCCGTCGCCCATCCATTTTGGATGGGCGATTGTCTTTATGTGGGCAGTCGGCCAGGACGAGGTCCGCGGGCACAAGTTGTCAGGGGGAGGCAATCAATGGCAGCGGAGTGCACCAGTTTTCGGACCGCCCTCGCATGGTATACGGAGCAGCTCAGCCGGCGTCGGCGTCTGCCCGCTCGCGACGTGCGGCGCCAGATCGGATGGATTGACGACTTCCGCACCTGCCTGCCCCGACGAACGAGTCCCATCGAGGTCAGCGTGCGAGACATCGTGCTCTACTTCGCCGACCACTGCGACTCGTTCGACGACCCGGTTGAGTGGTTCCACCGCTACAAGGCCATCGAGTCGTTCTACGAGGAAATGACCCGCGAGTTCAACCTGCCCTCCAATCAGATTCGCGGCCTCTACGACGAGTCGGACCTGGACCCCGAGCTGCTGACCCGCATGCCGACCACGCCGAGCTTCGCGCCGGTGGACTGGTCGCGTGAGGAGCGGTACGCCTACTAGCGACCGCGGTCCTGCCAAGGGCGTACCATCAACGCATGGCGCACGAGGCAGATTCGAGTGAGGCGCCGCTAACCGCCAGCGGTTTCCGAGCCCGCAAGGGCGGGGCTCCGCTTGTGTGCGTCACGGCGTACGACGCCCCATTTGCCCGCCTCGCCGAAGCGGCAGGGGTCGACGGGATTCTCGTCGGCGACAGCCTGGGACCCAACGTGCTGGGGCACGCGCGCGAGTTGCACGTGACCGTCGATGACATCGTGCACCACACCGCCGCGGTCACCCGCGCCGTCTCCGCCACCCTGGTCATCGGCGACCTGCCGTTCATGTCCTACGCCACGCTCGACGACGCCCTGCACAACGCCGCGCGGCTGGTGCGCGACGGCGGCGCGACGGCGGTGAAGCTGGAAGGCGGAACCGAAGTCGCCGGCATCACCGAAGGGCTGACGGCCCGCGGCATCCCGGTCATGGCGCACGTGGGCCTCACGCCGCAGTCCGTGCTCGCGACCGGCGGCTATCTGGCGCAGGGCGTCAACCTGGCGGGAGCGCAGCGCGTGGTGGACGGCGCGCGTGCCCAGGAGGCTGCGGGCGCGTTTGCGGTAGTCCTGGAAGCCATTCCGGCGCGTCTGGCCGCCGTCGTGACGGAACAACTGTCGATTCCGACGATCGGCATCGGCGCCGGCCCGAACTGCGACGGCCAGATTCAGGTGCTGCACGATCTGCTGGGGCTGACCAGCCGAACGCTCCCGCGCCACGCGCGGCGCTATGCCGACCTGGCCGGCGCCGCCCGCGAGGCGTTGACGCAGTACCGCGACGAGGTCACGCAGGGCGCGTTCCCGACCGCCGAGCATGGATTCAAGATCCGCCGCGGGGTGATCGACCGCCTGGAGCTTGACTAGGCCGTCTCAGCCCGCCAGCAGAATCCCGGCGTCGCGAGCAATCCTGCGGCGCAGCCCGCGCACCCAGGGACCATAGGACGCCGCGTCAGCCACGACCGCGTTCGAGGTGACGATCATCACCGCCGCGCTGGCCGCATAGCGCAAGGCCGCGCGCACCACGGCGACCGGGTCCACGATGCCGGCCGCCAGCGGGTCGACGTATTCGCCGGTCGTGACGTCGAACGCGCGCGGCGGATCGGCCGCCGCGACGGCATCGGCCACGACGGCGCCCTCGAAACCGGCGTTGCGGGCGATCGTCGCCACCGGAGCCGCCAGCGCGCGCCGCACCACGCGCCAGCCGTAGGCCTCGTCCGCGTGCGCGTCGGGCGGCGCGGTGAGGTCCCGCGCGGCGCGGGCCAGCGCGGCCCCGCCGCCGGCCACGATGCCCTCCTCCAGGGCCGCGCGGGTTGCGGCCACGGCGTCCTCGACGCGCTGCCGCGCTTCCTGGCGCTCGGCATCCGTCGCCGCGGCGACGTGAATCTCCGAAACCGCTCCGGAAAGATTCCGGATGCGCTCTTCCAGCTTCTCGCGGTCGAACTGATTCTTCGCGCGGTCACGGTAGAGCCACAGCAGCTCCGCGCGATCGGCGACGGCCTGCGGCTCGCCCGCGCCACCCATGACCAACGTCTCGGTGGTGTCGCTGCGCACCCGCGCGGCGTGTCCCAGGACGCTCACGGGCACCGATCCCCATGGGTCACCCGACTCGTGCGCCACCAGCGTGGCCCCGGTGAAGATCGCCAGGTCTTCGAGCATGGCGCGCTGGCGTTCGCCGAAAACCGGCGCGCGCACCGCGATCACGGACATTCGGCCGAGACGGTGGTTCTCGACAAGGGTGGCGAGGGTCTCACCGCCGACGGTCCTCGCCACGACGAGCAAGCGCTGTCCGCCGCCGGCCACATAGGCCTCCAGGAATGGGAGCATCGGCCCCACGCCCCCGAGCTCGCGGTCGGTCACGAGCACGTCGCAGTCTTCGAGCTCCGCGCGCATGCCGGCGCCCGCCGTGGCCAGTTGGCGCGAGGCCAGCCCGCGCTCCAACCGCATTCCCTCGACGGTGCGCGCCTCGGTGTTGAGTCCCTGGCCGAGCTCGACGGTCACCGCCGCGCCCAGCCCATAGCGGTCGAAGATTCCGGCGATGATCTCCCCCAGGTCGGCATCGTGCGCCGCCAGCCCGGCCACCCAGGCCGTCTCGCGCCTGGTGGTAATCGGCCTGGCCTGCTCGCGCACGGCCTGGTCGACTTGCAGGACGGCGGCCGCCAGCCCCCGTCGCAGGCGCATCGGGTCCGCGCCCGCGGCCACCAGCCGCTGCGCTTCATGGGTCAGGGCCTGCGTCAGCACGGCGGCAGTGGTCGTGCCGTCGCCGGCGGCGGTGTTGGTGAGCCGGCAGGCCTCCGTGACGATGGCGGCGCCGGTCTGCAGAAATCCGTTGCGGAGCTGGATGTCCCGCGCGACTGATACCCCGTCATGCGTGATCTTCGGGGGGCCGATCTCTCCCCGGTAGGCCACGTTGCGTCCTCGCGGGCCCATGGTGCACTTGACGGTATTGGCGACGATGTCGACCCCGGCCGTGAGCGCCAGCCGCGCCTCGAGGTCGTGCAGGATCGCGACGTCGCTCACGGGTGCGCCTCATTGGCATCGTCGGACCGGTCCAATTCGAAGTCGGCCAGCTGGCGTCGCTGCGCGTCGGTGAGGTCGCATTCGGACAGCAAATCGGGCCGTCGGTCGAGCGTGCGCCGCAGCGCGTGCGCCCGCCGCCAATCCGCCACGCGCCCGTGGTCGCCGCTGAGCAGCGTGGCCGGCACGCGCCGACCGCGAAACTCCTCCGGGCGGGTGTACTGCGGGTGCTCCAGCAAGCCCGCGGCATGGGACTCATCCCGCACCGAGTCTTCGCATCCGACGACGCCCGGAATCAGCCGCGAGGTTGCCTCGATGAGCACCAGCGCGGGCACCTCGCCGCCGGCGACGACGTAGTCGCCGATGCTGACTTCTTCATCGATGACCAGGTCGCGCACCCGGTCGTCGACGCCCTCGTAGCGCCCGCAGACGAGGATCAGGTGTCCCCGCTCGGCCAGGCGCCGCACGGCCGGCTGGGTGAGGGGCGGAGCCTGCGGCGAGAGCAGCACCGTCCACGAGTCCGCGGTGCGCAGCTCTTCGACCGCGCGCACGATCGGCTCCGGCTTCATGAGCATGCCCGGCCCGCCGCCGTAGGCGTAGTCGTCAACCTGTCGATGGGGCGGCTCCGCCCACCGTCGCAAGTCGTGGACGCGGACGTCGATCAGCCCGCGTGCGCGCGCCTTGCCCAGCAGGCTTGCCTGCAGCACAGGTTCCAGCATGCCGGGAAAGATGGTGACGACATCGAAGCGCACGGACGCCCTCCGGCTTTCTGACCTAGCAGCGGTCCTTCAAGCGTACGCCGGAAATCGGTGGCGCCGCGACGCGCCTCGGGCGGGCGTCCCGGCGTCGGCGACGATCGCGCCTAGCTGGCTTCCTGGATATCGAGCGCCAGCCGGCGTCCCTGGCTGATGGGCGCCGCCTGCATGACGGCCCGGATCGCGATGGCCACCCGGCCCTGCCGCCCGATCACCCGCCCCATGTCCTGCGGATCGACGAACAGCTTGTACACGTGCAGGTGGTGGCGGCGAAAGCGCTCCACGCGCACCTCGTCGGGCACCGTGGCCAGGTTTCGGCCGATGAATTCGATCAGCTCGTCCACGGGTCCGGGCTACTCGCCGTTGCCGGCCGGCGCGGCGGCCGCGGCCTCGCGCGCGATCTCCAGCAGCTTGCGCACGCGCTCGGTGGGCTGGGCGCCCTTGCGGATCCACTCCTCGGTGCGCGGGACGTCCAGCACCACGGTGGATGGCTCGGTGAGGGGGTCGTAGTGACCAAGCTCGTCGACGCGGCGGCCGTCACGACCCGAGCGGCGTTCGGCCACGACCACCCGATAGTGCGGGCGGTTTCTCCGACCAAGCCGCGCCAGGCGGATTCGCAACATACGACCGTGCTCCAAACATGAAGGCGAGAAAAATCGAGCAGCCGCAAGGCTGCCCTGGGCCGCCATTATGCTACATGGCGGCTACGACTGGGCGGACGACCCCCCACTGTCGGCCGGCGCCTCGCCGTCGTCGGGGGGCCTCGCCGCCGGGGGGCACGTATTCGGGAATCTGGCTCGTGTCCAGCGAACCGTCCTCGTTCGGCCCGACCTCCCACCGCTCGGGCCAGGCTAGGAAAAGCGACGCGAACTGGTCCTTGAACAGCACCTGGTCGCCGAGCGCCACGTGGCGGTAGATGACGGTTTTCATGCCCTCGCGGGCTGAGTCCGTTTGCTTGACCTCGCCTGGTTCAAGCTCGGGGTTCGCCACGACCACCGGCGGCGGCGGCTCGGCAATTTCCCCGCGCGACGAATCGAGCGTGACCTTGCGCCCGATGGGCGCGCCGAAGATCTTGAATCGCAGGATCAGCCGCACCGGGTCGAACTCGCGTCGAATCAAGAGGTAGTGGGGGGTGTCGTTCGTCGCCCGAAGGTCCTGCCGTGGCTGCCAGATCGCCGCATCGAATCCGGGCGGACTGTCTTCGCCCAATTCGTAGTACCCAACGCGATAGACGTGCTGCCAACGCTCATCGATCGGCAGCCCGGCCCAAAACAGCGCCCGGAAGAGCGTGGTGGAAACCTGGCAGATGCCGCCACCCACGCCAGGCTCGGTGCGCGTGGGCGCGATGACCAGGCCCTCCACGAAGCCGTTGGCAACCGTGATCGGCCCCACCGTCTCGTTCAGGGAGAAGGACTGACCGGGCGCGATGATTGCGCCGTCGATGAGCCGAGATCCGTGGTCGATGTTGTGGATCCGGTTGTCTTCGGAGCCCCAGAAGATCGACTCGCCGACGGCGATGACGTTGTCGAACTGCAGCGCCTTGGCCGTCAGCCGACTGATGTCGGGCTTGACGATGACGATCGGCGCCTGCACCGCCGACTCGCCGCTGGCGAATGCGGTCTGCACGCGCGTCCAGAGTTTCTCGACGTCGACCTGCCGGCCCGCGCGGCCCTCGTCGAGCGGGACGACTTCACCCGACGCGCTCATCTGAATGCGCGGGTCGGCCGGAGCGACTCGGAGACGATCCGCAACTTGCCGCGCGAGGCGCTCGAAGGACGCATAGTCCAGCGAAATCTTGATCTCCGGATCGGCGGCGGGGCCGTCGATCGCGACATCGGCAACCAGCGAGTCCCGCGCGACCTTCCAGCTCGCCCACGGCGTGTTGATCCCGATGTTCCCGTCGAGCAAGCCGGCGGCATCGGCGGCGATTGGTTCGAGCTGATCTTCAACCACGGCGGGCGCGATGGCCTCGGGCGCCAGGTCGACGACCAATCGCGTCGGCGGCCGCAAATTGGCGGCCACGCTTTCCGCATAGCCCGCGGGCGCGAGCTGTCGGCCCTCGCGCGACGGGTCGACGACCAGGCGGCGCCGGCCCGCCTGCTCCTCGATCCGCAGCACGCTGTCCACCGGGTCGAGGTGCACCGAGACGGCGATACGCTCCAAATACGCCTCAAACACCGTCGGGTCGAAGTTGACCACCGTGTGCCCCTCGAAACCCTCCGGTCCGGTGGCCGCACGGCCGAGGACCTGATCGGTCAGCGCCGCCTCGCGACGCCAGGCGTAGGCTTCACGAATAGGCGTCATGAAGTCCACCGAGATGCCGATTTCATGGGCGGCGGGCGTCCAGGTCCGCCCGCCAAGGCGCAGGACGATGGGACTCTCGATGTAGGGCGCCCACCGGGCCCGCGCGCGCGCCACGGCCTCGTCGAAGGTGAGGCCGGCCAGATCCTCCCCGTCAACGACCGCGCCGGGGCGAAACTGGCCGGCGAGCGTTGCTTCCCGCACGGCCACGAACGCGGTCCAGCCTGAGGCGGCAGCAGCGGCGGCGCCAATGCCACCGGCAGCGGTGGTGATGAGCATCTGGCGACGGGTCATGGAGCAGGTGGGCTCACAGCGCCATGGATGAATTCAGTATAGGAACGATGTCGCCGTTTAAGGTGTTATTTGTAACTTGAACGGTGGCCCGCGCTGCGCGCAGCGTGGGATCCGCCGCGGATGAGTCGCCCCGGCACATCGTTTTCTCCGCCCAGGGTCCGGCCCCCTCTCCGTGGAGAATTCCTCTGCAGAATCCAGCCGGACTTGGGGATGACCGAGCGCATCCTGTCCGCCCCCAGATTCAATGAAGGGTGGATTCCCGCCTTCGCGGGAATGACGAGCTGCTCCGGCTCCCTCTCCCACGGGGAGAGGGTTGGGGTGAGGGGTCCCGCCGCGCCCCCTTTCAACGCCTCAACGCCCGCCTTGTGGTAACGTGGCGTCCCGCGCCCAGCATGGGCGCAGCGGTTTCCTGTGCCATCTCCCTGGTGGGCAGATGGCGTCCCGGCAAGCAGCAATCGCATGGCAAGCCTCATCGACGAGTTCGAACGCGCCCAACTGCGGGACGAGATTCCCGAATTCCAGGTCGGGGATACGGTCCGCGTCCACGTGACGGTGCGCGAAGGCGACAACGAGCGCGTGCAGGTCTTCGAGGGCACGGTGATTCGCCGCCGCGGCGGCGGGGTGAATGAAAACTTCACCGTGCGGCGCGTGACCCACGGCCTCGGCGTCGAGCGCACGTTCCTGCTGCACTCGCCGATCGTGCGCGACATCGAAGTGACGCGCCGCGGCAAGGTGCGACGCGCCAAGCTGTACTATCTGCGCGACCGCGTCGGTCGGGCCGCTCGGGTCAAGGAGCGGCGCGCCTAGCAACGTCCGAGGGGGTGAGTGGTTCCCGCCTCCTCCCAGCCTCGGATTCGCGACCTCCCCCACGAGCGTGCGCTGTTGCAGCGCGGCGTCCGGCGCATCGCCGGGGTCGACGAGGCCGGCCGCGGAGCCTGGGCGGGGCCCGTGACGGCAGCCGCGGTGATCCTTCCGCCAGCCGCCTATCAGGACCGCCGATTGCTCTGGGGCCTGACCGACTCCAAGCAACTCAGCGCCGCCGATCGCCGCCGCTGGAGCGCCCGCGTGCGCACCACCGCCATCGCCGCCCGCGTGGCCTATGTCTCACCGCGTTTGATCGACCGCATTGGCATCGCCGCGGCCTCGCGACTTGCCATGCTGCGGGCACTGGACGCGCTGCCGGTGGCGCCCGACCACGTGATCGTGGACGCCTTTCCTCTTCCGGCCGATTGCCGCTACGCCAACGCGCAAGACGCCATCGTGCGCGCCGACGCCACCTGCCTGTCCGTCGCCGCCGCCTCGGTGTGCGCCAAGGTCGCCCGCGACGAGTTGATGCGGCGCCTCTGCATCCAACATCCGGCCTACGGCTTCGGTCGTCACAAGGGCTACGGCACGGCGGCGCACCGCGAGGCGCTGGCCGCCGAGGGGCCGTCGCCGCTGCACCGCGCCAGCTTCCGCCCGGTGGCCGAGTGCCGGCGCGTCGCCCCGGCCGCATAGCCAACGACGCGCACCCGTGATCGCTTGGGCCGCTCGGCTGTTCGCCAGGCTGCGTCGCGCCTTTCCGACCCGCCGGGCGCCCATCGAGGATCGGGCCGCACTGGGCCGGTGGGGCGAAGACCTGGCCGCGCGCGAGCTACGGCGACGCGGGTATGACGTGCTCGAGCGCAACCAGCGCGTCGGCCGCGGCGAAGTGGACCTGGTGGCGCGCCAGGGCGAAACCGTGGTCCTCGTCGAGGTCAAGACACGCCGCACGGGCGCCTTCGGCGAGGCGCGGCATGCCATCTCCACCGCCAAAGCCCGCCGGCTCGTGGCCCTGGGCCGGCGCTACGCCCAGTCCGTCGGCGCGACCGATTGGCGCATCGACGTGGTCGCCATCGACGTCGCGCCCGACGGCAGCCATTCGGTGGACGTCATCGAAAACGCCATTGCGGGCTAGCGCCCGCCCACGGGCCGTGCCAACAACGGCAACCGAGGTGTCGCGGACCGCCCCACCGATGAATGCGCGCGCGACTAGTCGGCCGAGGCGAGGACCAGGTTTGCCGAATTCAGAGACCCTCCGGCTGACAATGCCAAAGCGCCCCGGAGTAGCGGAAGGTCCGGGGCGCTTCGGCTCAGCCGTCTGATCTACTGCTTGGTGAGCAAGAGCGCCCAACGGCCCTGCGATCCGGCATCGACGCTGACAACGGCTTCCCCAGGGCTAAGCTCCAGAATCCCGGATCCGACACGCAGAGAGGTGTTGCCGCCGACCCACCTGCTGGTCGCGTCGGCGATCAACTCGCTGCCACCGCCCACGGCCTCGACCTTGACGATGAAATTCGCTGCACTGCCGGAGTCATCCTGATTGTCGGCCACTTGGTATATGACGGCCCAGTGTCCTTCAGTGAGCGTGACGCTGCGGGTCGCGGTTCCCTTGCCGACAAGCGTAATTACGTTGCCGGCGATTGGTAGTTCGCCTGGGGCGGTGACGGTATAGCCCAGCTCGCGGAGCCCACGGATGGCGGAGTTGCGCTGGTCAGTGGCCCACGTAACGCAAGGGTCCCAGCCTCGTCGCTCGGCAAACCCGCGGTAAAAGTCGGAGTGGTAGGGGTGCATTTGCCCCAGGTAGGTGCCGTTAGGCCAGGCCGGCGAGTCTTGGCAGAAGTCCTCGCCTTCGTAGTTCAGCGCCAGCACCACGCCCGCCGTCAAAACAGCCATCAATCCCGCAATAGCCAGCGGCACAACGATTCGTCGCATCTCCGTCTCCCTACAAGTCAGCGGCCCCCAGGAGACCGCCAAGCGACTTCCCATAGCGCCAGGGTTCCCCGAAAGGCAGGCCGACCGCAAACGTAGGGCGCGTGCTGCCAGTGCGGAAGCCCACGAACCTGATGCTGAGCGGAGTGTTGGCAGCAACTCCCGCGACGGCTTGTCAGAGCGCTGAGGCCACCCGGAGCGTGCCAGGCTATCGATTCAGTCCTCCGCGAGAGCCGCCTGCCCAGAGGCAACCCACCGCCGTTGTACACGCCGCGGTTACGCTCCAGTCGTTACCATCGCGGCATGGTCCGGGCGACAGTTGCGCGTTGGTGGCGCCTCGGGGCCGTGCTCCTGGGCCTCGCGGTCTGGGCCACGGTCAGCCCCGCGCTTGCTCAAGATGCGGACTACGCGGTGCCCGGCGGTCATGTCTACACGCAGGCCGCGGGTGACGCCCCGCCCGGCGCCGGATTCCTCGTGAGCGATGCCGACGGCATCCCCTTCTGGACCCGTTTCCAGGAGCTGGGCGGACCGCACGTCGTGGGCTATCCCGTGAGCCAGCGCTTCGAGTGGCTCGGCTTCACCGTCCAGGTGATGCAGAAGCTGGTGTTCCAGTGGCATCCGGCCACGTCGGAGGTGATGTTCATCAACGTCTTCGACGAGCTCAATCGCGCGGGCCTCGACGACGAGCTGGCTCGGCTGCTCGTGCCGCGGCACCAGACCTTTCCCGAGGAGCAGGGGCTGTCCTGGAACGAGGTCATCGGCCGCCGCTGGGGCTTCATGGATGCCAGCCCGCCGATACGGGACGCGTACTTCGGACCCGACGACCCCTTGCGCTGGTTTGGCCTGCCGACATCCGAAATCGTGCACTACGACGGCATGAGCTCCATCCGTGCGCAGCGGGCCGTGATCCAGCTTTGGCACATCGACACCCCCTGGGCGCGCGCGGGGGAGGTGACCATCGCCAACGGCGGCGATCTGGCAAAGCAGCTTGGCCTATTCCCGGAATCGGTCTTGCAGCCGCGCCGCGAGGGTGCCGAACCCGCCCCAACGGCCGCACCTGAGCCAACGGCCACACCTGAACCAACGGCCACACCTACCCCAACGGCCTCACCTGCCCCAACGGCCTCACCTGCCCCGCCGGTCAGCGTCAGCGGGGACGCGGTCGTGGACCGCATGAACGAGGTGCGCGCCGACCTGGGGTTGCCGCCGCTGACGGCGCACCCGGCGCTGATGCAGGCGGCGCAGGCCCACGCCGACTACTACGTGATCAACCGGAACGATCCCAACTCCGGCGGCCTGCACACGGAAGTGGCCGGAAAGCCGGGCTTCACCGGACGCACCATCGGCGACCGCGCGGACGCCGCCGGATATCCGTTGGGCTGGGTGGACGAGACGTTCGGCTTCCTGCCACCCGCGCGCACGCTGGAATGGGCCTTGGGCACCGTGTTCCACCGCTACATGTTCGTGCACCCGTCGGCGGTCCACGTCGGCTACGGCTGGGCCTCCGCCGAGGGCACGCGCGCCGCCGTGTTCAACGTGGGGCTCTCGCCGCGCCACACCGCCGACGTTCCGCTGCCGTCGGTGATGCCGCGCAGCGCCGCCGTCAATGTGCCCCACACCTGGGACGGGGCCGAGTGGCCCGATCCCGCGCCCGGCGTTACTCGACCGCTGGGACCGCCCATCACCCTCATCTTCGGCCTCGGCGACCGAGTCGCGTGGGGCGAGGCCACCGTCACGCCGGACGGCGGCGCGCCGGTCGCGCTCACGCGCTCGGTCAGCGAGTGGCGGCGCGCCCTGGCCCTCGTCCCGAACGACCCGCTGGCCCCGAACACCCTCTATCATGTGCGGGTCACCGGCCAGCGCAACGGCGAACCGTTTGCCGTGGCGACGCATTTCACCACCACGTCCTGAGGACCGCACCATGCCCTGCCTCCGCCATCCCGCACGCCCATGCAGCTGATTTCCGACCTCGGCCACTGGGTGCTGGACTGGGCCGACACGCCCTGGGGCGCGCTGGCGCTCTTGGTGCTGGCGTTCTGGGAGTCGAGCTTCTTCCCCATTCCGCCCGACGGTCTGATGATCGCGCTGATGGTGGGCAATCTGCCCTTCACGTTCGGCTTTGCCGCCATCGCCACCGTCGGCTCGCTCACCGGCGCCATGCTGGGCTATTGGATCGGACTCCGGGGCGGGCGGCCGATTCTGAATCGACTGTTCGCGCAGGACCGCATCCTCTACGTCGAGCGCCAGTTCCAGCGGCGCGACGTCTGGGCCGTCTCCATCGCGGCCTTTACGCCCATTCCCTACAAGGTCTTTGCCATTGGGGCCGGTGCGTTCCGGCTGGACTTCAAGCGGTTTCTGCTGGCCTCGCTGATCGGGCGCGCGGGCCGGTTCTTTCTCGTGGGCGGGCTGATCACGCTCTTCGGCGATCCCATCGAGGCGGCGATCGATGAGTATTTCGATGTGCTGGCCCTGGCCTTCGTCGTGGCGCTGATCGCCGGAATCGTGGTGCTGCGCCTGGTCACCCGGCGGAGCCACGCGGCTTCCGAGTCCGCCGAGTAGCGCCGTGCCGCCTCCGCCCCGCTATCCCGTCGGCGCCGACGCGGTGATCATCGCGCCGTTCGAGGACGGCGATCGCGTGCTCCTGGTGCGGCGGGGCACTCCGCCGCCGGGGTGGGCCATTCCGGGCGGGTTCGTGGAGCCGCACGAAGACTTGCCGGATGCCGCACGCCGCGAGCTGCGGGAAGAAACCGGCATCGCGCTGGACTCGCTAGTGCACATCGGCGCCTACGGCCACCCGGACCGCGATCCCCGCGGACGCATCATCGGCATCGTGTTCGGCGCCCGGTTGGACGCGCCGCCCGCGGTCACCGCCGGTGATGACGCTGCCGACGCGCGCTGGTTTCCAATCAACGCGCTGCCCGACGACATCGCCTTCGACCACCGCGACGCGCTCCTGGACGCGATCGAGCAACTCTGCTGCGGCTGCTGCGACCCCTAGTCCGCCGGCTGCTCCCTAGGACCGTCCACGTGCTCCAGGAAAGCCTCACGCACTCCCCGTCGGCGCATGGCATCCGTGTCGGCGTCGCCGGACCGCAGGACGTAGAGCCGGGCGAGGCGTTCGGGCTGGCCACCGGCACCCTCGAGCGCGGACCCCGGCGCCTCGCTAATCGGTCGTAGGTTTCCGCCCGGGTCGCCCACCAGCGGCGGCTCTCCGGCACCGAGTCCGCCGTTGCCACTCGATGCGCCCGTGACGACCTGGTCGGTGAGGAAGATCTCCGCGGCATCCACGCCGGCCGCGCGGGCGATCGTGCGCCTGGTCGCGTTGAACTCCTCCAGTAAGTCGGACTGCGCCTGCGTCCCGCGAGCGCGCTGCTCCCAGGCCAGCAGCGGGGGCTGCCGATCGACCAGGGCCGAGGCGATGCGCGCGGTCATGCCGCGGCCGGCCGGATCGGCGCGGCGCGCGGCTTCATTCCAGAGCCAATGATCGTCGAAGCTGCGGAACGTGCCGTCGTCGAGCGCCTGGTGGAGGCCCTCCAGGGAGGTGAACGGCAATCGATCACGAGTGGCCAGCGATACCCAAAAGGCGGCCACGAGCACCGAAAAAGCCGTGACGGTCTTGTGAAAGATCACCTGGCTATACATGAAGCGGCGGGCCAGCAGGTAGTGCTCGAGCGCCGGCTGACCCCGCGTCTCGACGTAGACCACGTGGCTCCCCGCGACGTCAGGCCCCAGCCGCATGCGGCGAATCAAATGGTCGAGCTCGACCCCGCCATAGCGCACGCCAGCGTTGTGCGCGTCGCGCAGCAGATAGTCGAGGCGGTCAACGTCGAAGTGCGACGCGACGAGCTGGCGGCGGTAACGCGGACCGTTACGGCCTTGCAGGAGCGCCCGCACCTCGGCGGCGGCATCGTCCCTGCCGACATACGCGTCGATGCGGCGCTGCAGCGTCGCATCGCGCCTGATGATTTCGGCGGCCAGGCGCTCGTGGTGCATGTCGGACGCCGGGGCCGGATGTGAGGCGGCTGACGCCGCAAGCTGCAGCCAGTCCGACTCGCAAGCGGTGTCCAATCCGAGATCGAGGCCGGGGGACGGTGAATGGTGCAGCCACGCCGCGATCGGCTCGACGACGTGCGATAGCGGGTAGTGCCCCAGGTCGTGCAGCAGAGCCGCCGCGCGGAGCAGTCGGCCCTCGGCGTCGAGGTCAATGCCCGGCGGCGGCTCCGTGGCCTCCAGGCGCCGCCACACCCGGCGCATGATCTCCTGCGCCCCGATCGAATGCGCCAGGCGCGTATGTCGTGCGCCGGGGAACACGAGCGAGGCCGTGCCCAGCTGCTCCAGTCGCCGGAGGCGTTGCATCGCCGAATGGTCCACCAGCGCGAGCAAGGGCGCCTCGAGCTCGATCGGCCCGAGCACGTTGTCGTGAATGACCGTCGCCATCGCGTGCAGCGCATCCCCAGCCGGTATCGCGTCCGCGCCAGAGTATCGGCTTCACGCCCCCGCGCCCGTCACCAACGTGCGCGCCGGCGTTGCGAGTGCGGCCTGGTGGTCGTAGCGTAGAGGCACCATGGCCACCGCGACCTCGACCTTCAGCGTGGGCCGGATTGCCCTTGCCGGCGCCTTGCGTCGCGCCATCGGCGACGACTGGGTCATGTCCGAGCCCGACGAAGTGGCCATCTACGCCTATGACGGCTCGGTGGAGCATGCGCTGCCCGACGCGGTCGTGTTCCCGCGGGACGCCGCCGAGACTCAGGCGGTGGTGCGCATCGCCCACGAGCTTGGCGTGCCCATCATCGGCCGCGGCGCGGGCACCGGGCTGAGCGGCGGCGCCATCGCCGCCTGCGGCGGCATCGTGGTCAGCACCTCGCGCATGAACCGCATCCTCGAGGTGGACTACCGCAACATGCGCGCGGTGGTGGAAGCCGGCGTGGTAAACGCCGACCTCAGCGCCCATACCTCCGGCTACGGGTTCCACTACGCCCCGGACCCGTCCAGCCAGGCGGCCTGCACCATCGGCGGCAACATCGCCACCAACGCCGGCGGCCCGCACACCCTGCTCCACGGCGTGACCACTAACCACGTGCTGGGGGTCGAGTTCGTGACCCTCGACGGGCGCATCGTCACCGCCGGCGGCGGGGCCCTGGATCATCCCGGCTACGACCTGGCGGGGCTCTTCTGCGGCAGCGAGGGCACGCTGGGCATCGCCACGAAAGCCGTGGTGCGATTGGTGCGCACGCCGGACCAGGTGCGCACCATGCTTGCGTCCTTCGCCGAGGTCGCGCAGTCCAGCGCCGCGGTCTCCGGGATCATCGCCGCGGGCATCGTGCCGGCCGCAATGGAGATGATGGACCAGATTTCCCTGGAGGCCATCGCGCAGTACGTGCCGGCGGCCAACCTGCCCATCGACAAGGCCGCCGTGCTGCTGATCGAGCTGGAAGGCGTGGCCGCCGAGCTGGAGCCCCAGGAAGCGGCGATCCGCGGCGTGTTCGCCGAGCACGGGGCGGCCGAGGTGCGCGTGGCCGCCGACGCGCGCGAGCGGGCGCTGCTCTGGTTGGGGCGCAAGAGCGCCTTCGGGGCGATGGGGCGAATCTCGCCGAACTACTACGTCCAGGACGGCGTGATCCCGCGGACGACGATCACCGACGTGCTGGCGCAGATCGCGGGCGTGAGCGACTTCTTCAAGATCACCATCGCCAACGTGTTTCACGCCGGCGACGGCAACTTGCACCCCCTGCTGTTGTTCGACGACCGCGAGAACGGCGCGTTGGACCGCGTGATCGAGTGCGGCACCAGCGTGCTCAAGGTGTGCGCCGACGCGGGCGGCATGCTGAGCGGCGAGCACGGCATCGGGATGGAGAAGCACCGCAACATGGGGCTCGTGTACAGCGACGCCGACCTGGAGCGCATGCAGTGCCTGCGGCACGTCTTCAACCCGCGCAACCTGTTCAACCCGGGCAAAATCTTCCCCACCGCGGTCTCGTGCGCCGAGGTGAACAACCTGCGCCGCGGCACGGTCGAGGCCGCCCACTCATAGGCGCCCCGCCCGCGCCCAAGCTCTGCGCGGTGGTGCTGGCCGCCGGTCGCTCCGAGCGCTTCGGCTCGCCGAAGCCGCTGATCCGCTGGGGCGAGGTTTCGCTGGTGGCGCACCAGGTGCGGGCGCTGTCGGCTCTCGATGAGGTCGCTGAGGTGGTCGTCGTCACCGGGCATCGCGCGGAGGACGTGCGGACGGCGCTGGACGGCCTTTCGGCGCGCACGGTGCACAACCCGGACTACGCACAAGGCCGGGCCACGTCCGTCGCCTGCGCCGCCCGAGCATTGCCCGAGGACTGCGACGGCATCCTGCTGGTCAGCGTGGACCAGCCGCTGCATGCCGACGCGCTCGCCGACCTGGTGGCTGTGTGGCGCGACGCACCGGGGGACATCGTCAGGCCGCTCCACGAGGGACGGCACGGGCATCCGGTCATCTTTCCGGGCGACCTGCGCGCCGAGCTGGCCGCCGTCGACGACGCCACCGAAGGCCCCCGCGCCGTGGTCCGCCGCCACGCCGCCCGCCTGCGCGACGCGCCCACCGAATATCCCCACGTGCTCCTCAACCTGAACACCCGCGCGGCCTACGACGCGGCACTGGCTGCGTTTGGTCTGCGGTAGTGGATCAGTCTGCTTTCTTCGGTGTGCATGAGGCGGAAGCGTCCCCTCACCCCGACCCTCTCCCCGTGTTTAGACCGGGTAGATGGTTTACGGGTGTTCGGAGACATCGTTTACACATTTAGGCGGGATCCCGCAGGTCCACGACGTCCAGTTCATCGGTCAGGAAGTGGATGGTCCAGCGACCGTCGATTGCCGTGGGGCGGAAGGCCACGGGCTGCC